>DATFVB010000273.1 GCA_035260525.1 Thermoanaerobaculia bacterium | reverse complement strand
TCGTAGATGCTCTCCCGGCCGATCAGGACGATGCGCTCGAACCGCGGCCATCCCGGGCAATCGTCGCGCTCGATGCATGCGCCGAAGACGGGAAGGAGGCGGTCGTCGAACCGGCGGAGGACGGCGTCCCGGTAGGCGTCGACGAATGCGAGCTCGACTTCCGCGTCGGTCGCGCTCCTCGGGTCCGGCCGCGCGCGCAACCGGGCGTTCGCACGCGCCGCGACCTTCTCGAGAGTCGCGTTCACCATCCGATCGAGCTTCGCGGCGGACTCTTCCAGAGGAACGTACCGATAGGTCAGGTTGTCGGTCTCGGCCGCCGTGGCGATCTTCGCCAGCAGGACGCCGAGGAAGAGAACGCGCACCGCCGCGCGCCCGCGCCGCGGCGCGGTCCCGTAGCACCGCGAGATCCATGGTGCCATCGCGGCCCTCCGATCGCCGGAAAGCGAGGCGCTCCCGGCAGTCGGGGGAAAAGCCAGCGGCGTGCCAGCGCGAAGCCGGAAAGGCGGAATTCGGGCGGCGTGTCAGTCGGGCCGCGCCGCCGGAACGCCGACCCGCGATCGGGCGAGGATCCTCTCGACCTCGTCGTCCGCGACGTCGGTCCACCGCCGGTACGCGTCCGCCACCGCGAACCCGAGGCCGCCCCGGATGTTCGCGCAACAGACGGCTTCCACGAAACGCGCGAGCCGCTCGACGCTCCGTGCGTGGCCGGTGGGCGCGGCGATCACGATCTCCGCGGGGCCGAGCTTCTTCACCGCCTCGGCGGCGACGAGAAGCGTCATGCCGCTCGCGATTCCGTCGTCGACCAGGATCGCCGTCTTTCCGGCGACGTCGGGGGCGGGGACGCCCCCCCGCAGCCGCCCGACGCGGCGGCGGACCTTCTCCGCCGTCCGTTCGATTCCGCGGCGGCGAACGTCGCCGGAGAGGCCCAGGTCGTCGGCCGGCTCGGAGTCGATGCGGGACGTGCCGTCGAACGCGACGGCGCCGTAACCGATCTCGGTGCTCTGCGGAGGCGTGATCTTCGAGACGACCGCGACGTCGAGCGGGAGACCCAGCTCGGCCGCGGCGGCGGCCGCGACCGGGACACCACCGGCCGGAATCGCGACGAGCACCGCTCCGCTCCCGCGATAGCGGCCGAGGAGCGACGCGAGCGCTCGGCCGGCGTCTTCCCGGTCCTCGAAGACCGCGACTCTTCCCCGCAGATCCGGACGGTCGACGACCACTCCCACGCGGCGACGATTCTCCGCGGCCGCGTCTTCTTCCGCCAGATTCAACGGAATCACTCCCGCACCCGGCGAGCGCGATTTCCCCCGGCCGCTCCGGCCGTCAGCCGCGCGAGCGTCCGATCGCGAGATCGAAAGCGCGGCGGAGCTGATCCACGTCCAGCTCGGGGAACTGCTCGGCGAGACACGCCAGCGCCGAATCGAAGGTCAGCCGGGCCTGGCGAACCTGGTCGGCGCAGACGGCGGCCTCTGCTTCCGCCCGGCCGCAATAGACAAATGCCTCCCGGATCTCCGCCGCGCTCCTTTCCGGTTGCATCTCGGCCAGCCGCTGCTCGCGCCCGGCCGTCGCCGCCCGCCCCGGCGCGAGGACCGCGTCCATGGCGTCCCGCAGGAGAAACCGGTCGTGCATCAGGGTTCCGCCCGCCCGTGGGCCGAATCGAATCCCATGGTCCCCCTCGTCACCGATGCTACCGCCGTCGGGACCCGTCCGAGAAACGCTGCCGGCCGCGGTGCGCGAACCCATTCGACGACCGCGCTCCGTTCGCAAAGGACGACGACCGATGATGTACGCGCCCCTGACCGCCCGACCGCCGGAAGCCGACCCGGGGAGCGGCCCGCTCAGATGCGATCGAGCAGGACGATCCCTCCCATCCGGCGCATCTCCTCGCGCCGGGCGGCAGACCCGAGCCGCAGCATGAGGGAGAGGAGCCAGGCCATCTTCGGCTTTCGGTCCAGACGCATCCCTTCCTCGATCGTCGACCGGAACTCCCTCTCCTTCCAGCCGCGCGGTTCGAAGAATCTCGTCCCTTCGGCCGGAGCGAAGCGGAACGGCGCGTTCGCCTCCCCGACGTGCCTCCCGACGCGGCGGTCGAGCATCTTCTTCAGCCGCGGCGAGGCGATGTCGATCAGCCAGAGCCGCATCGCCGGCTCGGCGGCGAGGTCGCCGGCGAGCGCCGCCACCTGCTCGGGAGCGAGATACGCCAGGAGTCCCTCGGTGACGACGAGGATCGCCGATGCGCCTTCCGCGGCGCGGGCGAAGAGGCTCCGCCGCGCGGTCGGGTCCGTGAGGTCCGCCGCGACGCGCTCGAGCGCGCAGACGGGCGTCTCCCCCGCGAGTTTCTCCGTCTTGTAGGCGACCATCGCGGGGAGGTCGGCCTCGATCCACCGAAGCGAGCTCGGGAGCGGCAGCCGATAGGGGCGCGCGTCGAGCCCGGCCGCCATGTTGAGAACGCAATCCACGCCCTCGCGCTCGACCGAGCGAAGGATGATCTCGTCCATGACGGCCGTGCGGACGATCATCGGCCAGGCCAAGTCGCCCACCTTCATGCGGCGAACGAGCTCCGCGCCTCGTTCCCCCGCGAGCCTCTTCGCCAGCGGATCGCGGAAGATCGCGTCCGGCCGCTCGCTCTCCATCACCCGGTACTGCGCGACCCACAGCGCGGTGTCGGAGACATTGCGAAGGGTTTCGTCCGGCATGGCCGGGATTCTAGTGAAAGGCGCGGCCTGGATCGAGTCGATGCCGTCGCACTCGCGTGCCGGGAGGCGTGTCCCCCGACGATTCCCGTATCGCGAAGCGGCGAAGGAAGTGATTTCAGTCGAATGCGACGGCGAGGGCGCGGCCAGACCGAAGAGATCCGCACCACTCAGCGACATCAGTTGACGTCATCATCGAGGCGCGGCCAGACGTGCTGGAAGACGGGCCC
>DATFVB010000272.1 GCA_035260525.1 Thermoanaerobaculia bacterium | reverse complement strand
GACGGGATCCACGACCTTCGGCGGCGGGCTCGCGAACATCCACCAGGCGCTCCTCGCCGGCGCAGCGGTCGTGCATTTCCCGGTGGAGACCGAGGGCCTCGCCGCGCTCGCGCGCGCGATCGTCGAGGAAGGCGTCACCGTCTATCACTCCGTCCCGAGCGTCTTCCGCCGTTTCCTGGCGACGGCCGGACCGGAGGCCCGGTTCCCGGGCGTCCGGCTCGTCCGCCTCTCCGGCGACGCCGTTCTGCGTCGGGATTTCGAGCTCTGGAGGACGCATTTTCCCGGCGCGGCCCGCCTGCGGGTCAATCTCGCGCTCACCGAGGCCGGCACGGTCTGCTCGAACCTCGTCCCGCGCGACGCCGATCCGGCCGAGGGCGCGATCCCGGTGGGACCGCCCTGCCCCGGCGTCCTCGTCGAGATCCGGGACGACGAGGGCCGGCCGCTCCCCGCCGGCGAGGTCGGGGAGATCGTGATCCGCCGCGAGTGGATGGCCGACGGATACTGGCGGGACCCGGAGCTGACGGCGGCGCGTTTCCAGACCGATCCCGGCGGCGGGCGCGCCTACCGGACCGGCGATCTCGGGCGGATCCGGACGGACGGCATCGTCGAGCACGTGGGACGGAAGGACTTCCAGGTCAAGATCCGCGGCGTCCGCGTCCATCTCGGCGAGGTCGAAGCGGCGCTCGCCTGCCTGCCTGGAGTGACGGACACGGCCGCCGCCGCGTTCCCCGACACATCCGGCGAAAACACGCTCGTCGCCTATCTCGAAGGGGATCCGGCGGCGATCCCGGCCCGCGATGCCCTCCGCGAGATCCTCCGCCGCCGTCTCCCGGCCCCGTTCGTCCCGCAGGCCGTCGTCGTGCTCGCCGACCTTCCCCGCACGCGAACCGGGAAGATCGATCGGCGCGCGCTTCCGGCGCCGTCCCCCGGCGGGTTTGGACGGGCTCCCGCCGTCCCGCCCGCCGACGAGGTCGAGCGCGAGCTCCTCGAGATCTGGCGCCTGCTCCTGCCCGGACCCGTCGAGGGGACGCGGGACGACTTCTTCGACCTCGGAGGCCATTCGTTGATCGCCGCAGAGATGCTCGCGGCCGTCGAACGCCGCTTCGGCAGGAGGCTCCCGCTCCCGGTGCTGCTCGACGCGCCGACGATCGAGTCGCTCGCGAGGCTGCTCCGCGAGCCGGCGGCGCCCGGCGCATCGCCCGTCTCTCCGATCGTCGCCTTGCGCGCCGCCGGGTCGCGGCCCCCGTTCTTCTGCGTTCCGGGAGGAAACGGCCCCGGGTTCAACTTCCGGACGATCGCGCGCCTGCTCGGCGACGACCAGCCTTTCTACGCCTTCCACGTCCTGACCGAGACGGGCGAGCCGATGCCCGAGTCGATCGGAGCGTGGGCGGACCGCTTCCTCCCCGCGCTGCGGCTCGTCCAGCCGCGCGGCCCGTATCGTCTCGGCGGACACTCCTTCGGAGGGACCGTCGCATGGGAAATGGCCCGTCGGCTCGCGGCGGCGGGGGAAGCCGTCGACCTCCTCGTGCTCCTCGACACGTTCGCCCCCGGCTATCCCCCTCCGGCGCCGCCGGTCCTTCGCGCGGCGGGGATCTGGAGACGGTTCCTCCGGCTTTCGTGGAAGGAGCGCGCGGCGGCGGTGCGGCGGCGCATCGGCCGCCGGCTCCGTCCCGCCCCGCTGGGACGGGCGCTTCGCGCGTACGCGCCCGAGACCCTGCCCGTGCCGGTCGTTCTTTTTCGCGCTCGCGACCAGGTCGAGCGCGCCGGACGGCTGCACGACGATCCCGACAACGGGTGGCGCGCGATCCCGGGCGTCCGGCTGCGCACCCACGTCGTGCCGGGAACCCACGACACGCTGATCGAAGGCGAGGGCGCCGCGGAGATCGCCCGCGTGCTCGGCGAGCTCTTCGCGGATCCGTTCAGCGGAACAGGCTCAGCCGGTCCTCATGGCGGTACGGACGCCGAACCGCGCCGAGCGGCGTCGTGAAGACGATCTCCCCCTCGACGGCGTAGCCGATCCCGCCGGAGAGCGCGAGGTCGAGCGCGCGCGTCTTCAGCGGCGCGAACGCGAGCGTCAACGGCAGCTTCACGGTCGCCCTCCCGTGCGGCGGGATCGAGACCGCGGCGTCGATCGATCCCTGTCCGGCGTCGGCCCCGTCGATCGACAGCCGGTACGTGAGCTGCCGGACGCCGAGCCGGTACCCGTTCGGGTTCGTGACGCCGAGCTCGACGTCGAGCGAGGCCTGGTCCCGGGTGATCTCGGAGACCGCGACTCCTTCGAAGACGATCGCCGGCTTGCGGAACGTCACGCAGCCGGCCGAGGCGGCGACGGCCGCCAAGAGGAGGAGGAGCGGCGCCGCCCGCCGGCGCCTCACAACAGGCGGCCCTGACGCTCCTCGTTGCGCTGCGCGTCGACGACCGCGATCGCCGCCATGTTGACGATGTCGGTGACGTCGACGCCCCGCTGCAGGACGTGGACGGGCTTGTTCATCCCCATCAGCACCGGCCCGATCGCCTCCGCGTTGGCGAGCCGCCAGACGAGCTTGTAGGCGGAGTTCGCGGACTCGAGGTCGGGAAAGATCAGGACGTTGGGACGCCGCACGGTCGCGAACGGAAAGTCGTTCTCGAGGAGGTCGGGGAGAACCGCCGTGTCGGCCTGCATCTCGCCGTCGATCGGAAGGTCGGGGCGGCGCTGCCGGACGAGCGCGACGGCGTCGCGGACCCGGTCCGCCTTCGGGTGGCGGTTCGACCCGAAATTCGAGAAGGAGATCATCGCGACGCGCGGCTCGAAGCCGAACCGTTCGGCGGTGGAGGCCGACAACAGCGCGATCTCGGCGAGGTCCTCCGCCGAGGGGTCGATGTTCACCGTCGTGTCGGCGAAGAGGAAGATGCGGTCCTTCAGGATCAGGATGTAGAGGCCGCTCACTCTCCGAACGCCCGGCTCGATCCCGACGATCTGGAGGGCCGGCCGGATCGTCTCCGAGTACGTCATCGTGAGCCCCGAGATCAGCCCGTCGGCCTCCCCCATCTCGACCATCAGCGCGCCGAACACGTTGCGGTGGAGGACCTTCTGCCGGGCGTCCTCCCGGGTGACGCCGCGGCGCTGCCGGAGTGTGGCGAGCCGGTCGGCGTACTCGTCGAGCCGCGGGAACCGGGGGATGTCGACGAACTCGATCTTGCCCGCCGGGATCGAAAACTCCTTGAGCTTCCCGGCCACCTGCTCGGGGCGCGCGATCAGGACGGGGCGGCAGATCCCGCTCTCGGCGAGTATCTTCGCCGCGCGCAGGATCTTCGGGTGCTCCCCCTCGGGGAAGACGATCCGCTTCGGGTTGGAGCGCGCCTTCTCCCGCACCGTCCGCATCACCTCGCGCGTCCTCGACAGGAGCACTTCGAGCCGGCGCCGATACGCCTCCAGGTCGATCGGCACGCGCGCGACCCCGGAATCCATCGCCGCCTTCGCGACGGCCGGCGCGACCCAGAAGAGCACCCGGTAGTCGAACGGCTTCGGGATCAGGTACTCGCGCCCGAACCGCATCGTCGGAAGGTTGTAGGCCTTCAGCACGGAATCGGGGACGTCCTCCTTCGCGAGCGCCGCGAGAGCCTCCGAAGCCGCCCGTTTCATCGGCTCGTTGATCTCCCGCGCGCGCACGTCGAGAGCGCCGCGGAAGATGTACGGGAAGCCGAGCACGTTGTTGACCTGGTTCGGGTAGTCGCTGCGTCCGGTCGCCATGATCACGTCGGGGCGGGCCATCATCGCCTCTTCCGGCGTGATCTCGGGATCGGGGTTCGCCATCGCGAAGACGATCGGGCTCTCGCGCATCGGCCGCAGCATGTCGCCGCTCACGATGCCCTTCGACGAGACCCCGATGAACGCGTCCGCGCCGCGCAGCGCCTCGGCGAGCGTCCGCTCGTCGGTCTCGACGGCGAATTTCTCCTTGTAGGGGTTCATTCCTTCGCGCCGCCCCTTGTAGATGACCCCGTTGCGGTCGCAGAGGCGGAGGTTCTCGCGCTTGACGCCGTAGGACACGTACAGGTTCGCGCAGGCGATCGCCGCCGCGCCGGCCCCCGCGAAAACGACCTTCACCTCGCCGATCTTCTTGCCGGCGATCTCGAGCGCGTTCAGGAAGGCGGCCGCGGAGATGATCGCCGTGCCGTGCTGATCGTCGTGGAAGACGGGGATGTCGAGGACCGCCTTGAGCCGCTCCTCGATTTCGAAGCACTCGGGAGACTTGATGTCTTCGAGGTTGATCCCGCCGAAGGTCGGCGCGATGCGCCGGACCGTGTCGACGACGTCGTCGATTCCCGGAGCGTCGAGCTCGATGTCGAAGACGTCGATGTCGGCGAACCGCTTGAAGAGGATCCCCTTCCCCTCCATCACCGGCTTTCCCGCGAGCGGGCCGATGTTGCCGAGCCCGAGAACGGCCGTCCCGTTGGAGACGACCGCGACGAGGTTCCCCTTCGCGGTGTACTCGTAGGCCTTCAGCGGGTCCTGCTGGATCTCGAGGCATGGCTCCGCGACGCCGGGCGTGTACGCGACGGAGAGGTCCTCCTGCGTCCGGCACGGTTTCGTCGCGACGACCTCGATCTTTCCCTTGCGCCCCCGCGAGTGGTAGTCGAGAGCTTCCTGCTTGCCGATTTTTCTCATGACTTCTGCGCCTGCCGGACCGCGGCGAACGCGGCCTCGACGATCTGCTCCTTGGCGACCGGCTCGACCGCGCGGTCCTTCCGCCGGGAGAGCTCGATCTTTCCCTCCTTGAGCGAACGGCCGCCGACGGTGATCCGGAGCGGCAGGCCGAGAAGGTCGGCGTCCTTGAACTTGACCCCCGGCCGCTCGTCGCGGTCGTCGTACAGCACGTCGACTCCTCTTTCTCCGAGCGCGGCGTAGACCCGCTCGGCCTCGGTGCGATTCTCCTCGTCCCCGACGTTCATCGCGATGAGATGCACGTCGAACGGCGCGAGCGGCGCGGGCCAGACGATCCCCGCGTCGTCGTGGTTCTGCTCGACGACCGCGGCGACCGTCCGTCCGATCCCGAGCCCGTAGCAGCCCATCACCATCGGCTTCTTCTCGCCGTTCTCGTCGAGGAACGAGCAGTCCATCGGGACCGAATACTTCGTCCCGAGCTTGAAGATGTTGCCGACCTCGATCCCGCGCGCGACCTCGAGCGGCGAGCCGCACCGGGGGCACGGGTCGCCGGCCCGGGCGGCGGCGACGTCGGCGATCTCCGTCACGTCGAAGTCGCGTCCCGGGTTCACGCCGACGAGGTGGCGGTCGGCCCGGTTGGCTCCCGCGACGACGTTGACGAGACGCTTGACCGACCGGTCGACGACGATCCGGACGCCGGAGAGCCCCACCGGCCCCGAGAATCCCGACGGACCGCCGGTGACCTGCTCCACCTTTCCCTCGGAAGCGAGCTGGAGATGCTCGGCCCCGAGATGGTTCTTGAGCTTCACCTCGTGAACGTCGAGATCCCCGCGCACGACGGCGGCGACGAACTCCCGGTCGGTCTCGAAGATCAGCGTCTTGATCGTCCGCGACGGCGGGACCTTCAGGAACGCGGCGATCTGCTCGATCGTCTTCGCTCCCGGCGTGTCGACCGTCCGCATCGGCTCGAGCGGGCCCGCGTCGGGCGGCTCGAGCTCCGCCGTCGAGGCCTTCTCGAGATTCGCTCCGTAGTCGCCGGCCGGGCACTTGACGACGGCATCCTCCCCGGTCTCGGCGAGCACCATGAACTCGTGCGCGGAGGAGCCGCCGATCGCGCCGACGTCCGACTCGACCATCGTGAAATCGAGCTTGCAGCGCGTGAAGACGGCCGAGTACGCCCGGATCATCCGCGCGTACTGCTCGGCGAGCCCGGCGTCGTCGACGTCGAAGGAATAGGCGTCCTTCATGAGGAACTCGCGTCCGCGCATCAGCCCGAACCGCGGGCGGATCTCGTCGCGGAACTTCGTCTGGATCTGGTAGAGGTTCAACGGGAGCTGCCGGTAGGAGACGACCGACTTCCGGACCGTGTCGGTCACGACCTCCTCGTGGGTCGGCCCGAAGCAGAAGTCGCGGTCGTGCCGGTCCTTCATGCGAAGGAGCTCTTTGCCGTACTTCTGCCAGCGTCCCGATTCCTGCCACAGCTCGGCGGGCGAGATCGCCGGCATCAGGAGCTCGACCGCCCCTTCGCGGTTCATCTCCTCGCGGACGATCGTTTCGAGCTTCTGGACCGCGCGAAGACCGAGCGGGAGATAGGTGTAGATCCCCGCGGCGACCTTCTGGATCATCCCCGCGCGCATCATCAGGCGGTGCGAAACGGCGTCCGCGTCCGCGGGCGTCTCCCGCAGCGTGTTCAGAAAATACCGGCTCCAGCGCATTTTCGGGAGCTTAACAGATGGCGCGCGGCGCTCTTGATGCGAATGGATCGGGGAAAAGCCGTCGGTGAAAGGCGGACCGGGCGATCTCGAATCCGGCCCGCGCGCGAGGCGTACCGAGAGCGTACGTTGAGCGCGGCCGGGCCCGACGGGCGCGTATAACGGCCGCTATCGCCCGCGCTTGCCGGGAGCCGCCATCTCGATCATGCGCAGATTCATTCGGACCTGCTCCAGGATCTTCTCCTCGAGCCGCGCGCCCCGCGAGGCGACCGTCTTCGCCTTGCGGAAGGCCGCCTTGGCCTCCTCCGCCTGCCCGGAGGCCAGCAGCGCGAGCCCGAGACGGTGGAGCGTCGAGGGGGTCGGCGAGCTCTCGGACGACCGTTTCAGGAACTTGATCGCGCTGTCGTAGTCCTTTTTCTTGTAGTAGACCCACCCCATCGCCGCGAGGGAGAACGGCTTCAGCTCGTCCGGAGCGGCCTCGAGCGACCGCGACGCGAAGTCGAGGGCCTCGTTCAAGTTCTCCTCCGAGTCGGCGAGGTTCGACGCGAGCTCGTAGAACCCGATCGTCCGCGCGGCGGGCGAGTCGTATCGGGCGAGGAAGTCTTCGACGACGCGCGCCGCCTCGCGTCCCTGCCCTTCGGCCCGGAGCACTTCCGCGAGCGTCGAGCACGCCGCGGCCGCGACCATCTCCTCGGCCTTCCCCGAGAGGATCTGGCGGCACGCCGCGATCGCCTCTCCGGAGAGCCCGAGCGAGGCGCAGAGGAGCGCGTACGAGATCCGGACGGTCCCGTTCTCCGGGTCCTTCTCGAGCGCCCGCCGGTAGAGATCGAGCGCGCGGCGGAGACGGCCGTCGGCCACGCACTCCTCGGCCCGCTTGAACTCCTCGGCCGCCGGCCCCTCGACGCCGGGGAGGCCCGTCCAGCGCTCCCTCTCGAGGAGCCGGACGGCCTCCTGCACCTCGAGGCGGCGCGGATTGATCTCGAGGCTGTTCTGGAACTCCTTGAGCGCGCGGCCGGGACGGTTCTTCTCGAGGTACGCGAGGCCGAGCTGGTAGTGAGCCTCCTCGGAACGCGGATCCTCCCGGATGGCCTCCTCGAACTCCTCGATCGCCTTCCCCGTCTCGCCGAGCTCCCTCTGCACCTGCCCGAGGAGGATCCGCGTCGCCGTCAGCGGCGCGATGTCGCGGGCGGTCAGCAGCTCCTTCTGCGCTTCGTCGAACCGCGCCTGCCGGGCCAGCAGCCCCCCGAGCGCGAAATGAGACAGGAAGCCTTCGGGCTTCATCTCGATCGCGCGCCGCAGGAAGGCCTCGGCGGTCTTCGCGTCTCCCGACTCGGAAGCGACGATGCCGGAATACAGGAGCGAATCGTGGTGGTTCGGGTTCGCGGCGAGGATCCTCTTCAGGAACTGCGAGGCGCGCTCGAGATCGCCGGCCGCGAAGTACGTCTCCGCGAGGAAGAACCCGAGATCCGCGTTGCCGCGGTCGAGCCGGAACGCGTCCTCGAGCAGCCGCAGGCCGCGGTCGGAGTCGAGCGAGACGATCGCGATCTCGGCCTCCCGGAGCTTCTGGAAGAACCCGTCCCGGTCGGTGCCCGCGAAGCCCGCGAGGATCCGGTCCCGCCGGTCGAGCAGACGGTCCTTCGTCTCGACGGCGTGCAGCCGCTTCTCCGACCGGGCCTGCCAGCGATCGGTGGTTTCCCCGGGCGACAGCACGCCGCGCTGCTCGAGCGTCTCCTGGAGCGCGAGGATCCCGCTCTGGGCCAGAGAGACGCTCTTCTCGAGACGCTGGAGCGACTCGAACAGCGTGCGGAGCATCTCTCCTTCGCGCCGGACGACCTCCTCGAGGGCCGAGATCCGCTCGAGCAGGTGCTCGTCGAGCCCGACGTCCTCGCTCCCGCCGGCGTCGTTCTCCTCGACCGGACGGGGACCGGAAACGACGAGGAGCTTCCCCTTGCACCGCGAGCAGTACTCCGCCGCCGCGTCGGCGTTGAAGGTGCCGCACGTCTGGCAGAGCATGTCAGCCGCGCTCTTCGCCGTCGGGAACCAGCCCTCGATCCAGGCTCCGAACTCGGCTTCGAAAGCTCCGCGGGAAGGACCCCGAGGCGCGGCCGGACGCGAGCGAGACGGGAAGCGGGTGGGCCGCGGCGCCCGCAGGCGTACTCCAGACGTACGTCGGTGGGCGACGCGGCCCGCACGCGCCCGTATCGCTCGATGTATGGTCCGCGCCAGCAGTCATTTTCCGTAGTCGTAGAAGCCGCGGCCGGACTTGCGCCCGAGCCACCCGGCGTCCACCATCTTCACGAGCAGCGGACAGGGACGGTATTTCGGGTCCCCGAGGCCGTCGTGGAGGACGCGCAGGATCGAAAGGCACGTGTCGAGACCGATGAAATCGGCGAGCGCCAGGGGGCCCATCGGGTGGTTCATGCCGAGCTTCATGATGCCGTCGACCGCCTCCTTCTCCGCCACGCCCTCGAACACCGCGTAGATCGCCTCGTTGATCATCGGCATCAGGACGCGGTTGGAGACGAATCCGGGGAAGTCGTTGCAGAAAATCGGCGTCTTCCCCATCCGTTCGGCGAGCGCCCGCACCGTCTGCGCCGTCTCGTCCGAGGTCGCGATCCCCCGGATCACCTCGACGAGCGCCATCACCGGGACCGGGTTCATGAAGTGCATGCCGATGAACCGGTCGGGCCGGTTCGTCGCGGCGGCGAGCTTCGTGATCGAGATCGACGACGTGTTCGTGGCGAGGATCGACTCGGCCGGCAGGATCTCGTCGACGCGCCGGAGCACGTCGCGCTTCACCGACTCGTTCTCGGTGACCGCCTCGATCACCAGGTCGGCGGAACCGAAGGAGGAGAAGTCCGTCGTCTCGACGATCCGCGACAGGGCGGCGTCCCGTTCCTCGGCGGTGCGCTTCCCTTTCGCGACTTCCCGCTCGAGGTTCTTCGCGATGATGCCGCGAGCGCGCGCGACGATCTCCGCCGCGCTGTCGGCGAGCACGACCGAGGCGCCGGCGGCGGCCGCGACGTGCGCGATTCCGCTCCCCATCTGACCGGACCCGACCACGCCGATCGTCCGAATTTCCATGCCGCGCACTTTATCGTAGTCGCCCGATCGCCCTTTGCAGGGTCATGCCGTGATCCCGTACGGGGTTATCCGTTGCTTCGAAAATCAGTTAGCCCGGAGAACGGGGCGCGCCGAGGCGCGAGCCCGGTCCGCCGCCGCTCTCACGAGCTATGGCGGATGAATCGCTCCCTATTTCCGTCGAAGCGTCAGCGGAAGTGTGTCGCA
The DNA here is from genome assembly GCA_035260525.1 of Thermoanaerobaculia bacterium. Lineage (NCBI taxonomy): Bacteria > Pseudomonadati > Acidobacteriota > Thermoanaerobaculia > Thermoanaerobaculia bacterium. Next base: position 27,206 of record DATFVB010000272.1, on the reverse strand, counting down.
GATCCGCCGTAGCCTTGGCGAAGGCGGACGGGATGCGGGTCGCCCGGCCCGCGGCCGAGTCGTACCGGCGGCGTACGGCGAGCGCCGCGGGCGGGCGGCACGCGCCCGCCCGGCTCGATGCATCGGCGCGCCCGCCTACGCTTCCGCGACGCGGAAGCGAGGCGCGCCCAGGCGCGTATACAGCGCGGCGCCGACGGCGAACACGGAGGCCGCGCTCCAGAGGAGCGGCCCGGCCACCGGTACGAGCGAGACCGCGCCGCAGACCGCGAGGCCGAGCACGAGCGCCGCCGGGCGCGACGCCGGCGAGAAGCGTCCCGTGAGCTTCTGTCCCGCGAAGAGAAAGAGCGCCGTCATCCCGAACAGCTTCAACGCGAACGCGGCGGCGAGGATCGCGGCGGCGGCCGGAACACGGGCGGCCGCCGGCAACGCCGTGAAAGCCGCGATTCCGGCGAGGAAAAGGAAGACGATCCCGACGACGCCCGAAGCCGCGGCGGCTCCCGGGCTCTCCTCGAAGACCTTCGCCATTCGCGCCACACTCCCGCTCCGGAAGCGCAGCACGATCGAGGAAAGCAGGATCCACATCGCGAGGACGAAGAGCCGCAGCCCGGCGACGGTGGTCCAGGGGACCGTGCGTCGCGCGCCGCGCGCCCACGGCGCGTTCTCGCGCGCCCACGGCGCGCGCTCCGCCTCCGCCAGATAGAGCGCGCCGAGGGATCCGGGCGTGAGCAGCCGGCCGCGGATCGCGCCTTCCGGCGCGGCCACCGAGCCTCCGAAGTCGACGACATCGCCGCCGACGAAACCGCCCGGCTCGATGCGCACGTCGGCGCCCCAGACGATCACGTCGCCGGCTACCCGCGACCGGATCGTGACGTCTCCTCCGATCGAGGCGACGCGGCCGGAGACCGGCTCGGAGACGATGACGGGCCGGCGAACGGTCGTCAGCGTGTCCGCTCGCGCGACCGCGGCGGCCGCGAGGACGAACGCGATTCCGAGTCCCGCCCTCTTCACTTGCGGATGGCGTGCCGGGCCCACAGCCGCGTCACGGCGAACCCCGCCGGCAGCATCAGGAGGATCGAGAGGGCCGCGAATCCCCGGTCCCGGAGAAGAAGGTCCGACAATGCCGAGACCGCCGCCGGAAGCGACTGGACGATCGACACGGGCCAGACGAGGACGGCTCTCCACTCGAGAGCGAGCGCCGTCAGGAAGCCGGCCTGCTCGCCGGCGCCGAGCGCCGGCAGCGAGAGGAGGAGCGACGAGCCGGCGAGCATTCCGGCGAAGGCCGCCGCCGGCGCCTTCCACAGCCGCCAGGAGCGCGCCTCGGCGCGCGAAAAACCGCGAAGACGCTCGATCCCGTCGGCGAAGCCTTCCGGAACCGCCGGCAGGGAAACGTCGGCGAGCCACTCGCCGAGGGCGCGGAAGGCGTCCACGCGCCGGCCGCAGTCGGGACACGTCTCGGCGTGGGCGCGGGCGTCCGGGGTGAGCACCGGGTTCTCCCCCGAAGCCAGGGCCTCCAGATCCAGAGCGTCGAGCGGGCGCGTGCAGTTCAAGTCAACTCCCCTGCCAACCTGCTCTTTAAAACGGCCCGAGCGCGAAAAAGTTTATTCTTCACGGTCCCCAGCGGCATTTGCTTGGTTTCGGCGATTTCCTCGTAGGAAAGGCCCGCAAAATGGCGCAAACCGATCAATTCCCGGAATTCCGGCGGCAGAGCGGCGATCTCGCGCCCGATTTTCGCCCGGCGCTCCTGGTTCCGGAGCTCTCCATAGGGGTCGAGGCCCGACGACGGGAACTCGCGCGTCGGCGCGTTCTCCTCCGGCTCTCCCGGGGGAGGGGCGTCCATCGAGACCGTGCGGATGCGCCGTTTCCGCAGGAAATCGATCCCCGCGTTGGAGGCGATCCGGAAGATCCACGTCGAGAACTTGTACTCCGCGTTGTACCGCGGCAGCGCCTGGAACACCTTGAGCAGGATCTCCTGAGACAGATCGAGCGCTTCTTCCCGGCTGCCGACGACGCGGGAGAGGTGCGCGACGAGGCGGGACTGGTAGCGGCGCACGAGCATCGGGAAGAGGTCCTCCTCGCCGCGGAGTATCCGCGCGACGATCTCCTCATCCGAGAGCGCGTCGTCCACTCCCCACCGTCCTTTCATACGAACGAACGCGCCCCGGGTTTCTCTTGCCGCCGGGGGCGATTCCGGTAGAATCCGAGCGTACCAAGAAGGAGCTCTCGTGACAAAAATGGATACCGCCAGCGGCATGCCGATGATCGACGGGGACGCCGCGCGGGCCGACGTCTCCGATTTGATGAACAAGACGACGATCATCACCCGTCCCCAGGGAGTCGATTCCGACAACCCCTTCGAAGAGATGATGTCGCGCTTCGACGTCGCGGCGCAGAAGCTCGCGCTCGACCCCGGTCTCTACAAAGTGCTCCGGGAACCCGTTCGCGAGACGAAGGTTTCGATCCCCGTCTCCATGGACGACGGCCGGATCGAGGTCTTCGTCGGATACCGGGTCCTGCACAACATCGCTCGCGGACCCGGCAAAGGAGGGATTCGCTTCGACAAGAACGTGACGCTCGACGAGGTCCGGGCGCTGGCCGCCTGGATGACGTGGAAATGCGCCGTCGTCAACATCCCGTTCGGAGGCGCCAAGGGAGGCGTGATCTGCGATCCCCCCTCGCTCTCGACGGCCGAGCTCGAGAAGATCACGCGCCGGTACACCGCCGAGATCCTGGACCTGATCGGACCCGAGCGCGACGTGCCGGCCCCCGACATGGGGACGACGCCGCAGACGATGGCGTGGATCATGGATACGTACTCGATGCACATGCGCCACACCGTGACCTCCGTCGTGACCGGCAAACCGCTCACGATCGGCGGCTCGCGGGGGCGCGTCGAGGCGACCGGGCGCGGTCTCATGATCATCGCGCGCGAAGCGGCCCGCGCCAACGGCTTCGAGCTCGCGGGCTCGCGCGTCGCGGTCCAGGGGTTCGGCAACGTCGGCTCGATCACCGCGAAGATGTGCCACGCGGCGGGCGCGAAGGTCGTCGCCGTCTCCGACATCCGCGGCGGCATCGCCAACGACAAGGGCCTCGACGTTCCGGCCGTTCTGGAGCACTACGGAAAGAAGCGCTCCTTCGAGGGTTTCCCGGACGGCGAGGCGATCACCAACGCGGAGCTCCTCGAGCACCCGTGCGACATCCTCGTCCCGGCCGCCAACGAGAACCAGCTCCGCGGCCACAACGCCGGAAAGGTGCAGCCGCGCATCATCGTCGAAGGCGCCAACGGGCCGACGACCCAGAAGGCGGACAACATCTTCCGCGAGCGGGGGATCGTCGTCGTTCCCGACATCCTCGCCAACGCCGGCGGCGTCACGGTTTCCTACTTCGAGTGGGTCCAGGACCGCGCGGGGTTCTTCTGGCGGGAAGCCGAAGTCAACGAGCGGCTCGAGGACATCATGGTGCAGTCGTTCAACGACGTGGTCGAGATGTCGAACAAGTACGACGTCAGCTACCGGATCGCGGCGTACATGCTGGGGATGTCGCGCGTCGCGCATGACACGATGGTCCGCGGCCTCTACGCGTAGCCGCTGGCGCTGACCATACGCACGATTAAGCGGGCGCGGGAGGCCGGCCGCGCCCTTCCCGCACGTCTGACGGCGCCTCGTCTGTCGGACAACTGACGTCGTCGATGCATGGCGCACGGCCTCGTGCGGAAAGCCCGAACCGCGACTCGGACTACGTCAGAGCAACTCGATCGTTCTGGAGCGCGAGGTACCGGCGAGCATTCCCTGTTGGTTTCCACTGCCGCTGACGACGAGGCGAAGCGAGACGTGCGGGAAGACGGGTTCGGGCGGACTGCCGGCGGCTAAGGCGTACCGGCAGCGTACGTCGTGCCGGCGGCCGGCCGCACGGACCCGTATAACCGCGCGTCTCGGGAGCTAGACCAGAAGGCCCTGCTTGAGCTCCCTGACGAGCACTTCTACGGTCGACCGCGTTCCCCCGGCCGCCCTCTGCTTCCAGAGCTGATCGGTCTCGAAGCGAGCGTCGCCGATCGACTCCGCCCACGGCAGCAGCGCGGCGTGGAGCTCGCCCGCCGACCAGAGGTCGCCGCCGCGGTGGCGGATCATCGCGATCACGTGCGGCGAGACGCGGAGGAACGCGCGCAACGCGATGCCGGTCTTGATCGAATATTTTCGCGACGCGAAGGCCTTCGGGAACACCTTCTCGATCGCCTTGAAGTAGTTCAGGAAGAATCTCTTCGCGTTCTCCCGGAACTCCTTCGAGGTGCGCGGCCCCGCCGCCGCCATCGCGGCGAAGACGTCGCGGAGCTCGTCGGCGAGCGACGCCTGCGTGACGGTCCCCTTCCCGACGCCCAGGACCTTGATCTGGCCGTGGAGCGGCGAGTGCTCGTCCTCGTTCAACCCGCGGATCACGTCGTGCGACGCCGCGAGGTTCTCGTCGCGGTAGAGCCGGCGTCCCGCGAGCGAGATGAGGTGCGAGGGATTCAACTTCGTGTGCTTGCTGTTGATCGTGACGAAGAGCTCGACCACCTGGTCCGCCGTCAGCGAATCGAACACGACCGCCGGCACCTGGAAGTCGGTCAGGTTGTGCTTCTCGGCGAGCTGGTGGAGCGCGAGCAGCCGGTGCTGGCCGTCGAGGGCGCGCATGGTGCCGGGCTGATCCGGAAGCTTGACCGTCCCGAGGTCGGAATTGTCCCGGGAAGGCGTGTATTCGAGCCGGCGGTCGCTCACCAGGAGCACGCTCCCGGGGATCGCCGGCAGGGTCCCCGACTCGGCGCACTGCAGGTAGTAGTTGACGAGCTCGTTGATCTTCCGCTCGATGATCGGCCGCTGGAACGCCTCGCCCGAAGCGGAGATCTTCTTCTCCAGGAACTCCCAGTTCACCAGTCCCTTCGACTTCCGGCGGGCCCCGCCGAGCGTCGGCCGGTCGTTGGCGCTGTAGTTCAGAACCTCGAAATGAACGATTTTCTGGACGTCCACGCCGGAGAGGAGAACCTCATAGAAACGTACTCCGAATTGATTCAGCCGGAGTGCGGCCAGAGAGCTCATTCGACCTCCATTTTCGACTGCCGGAATTATATGAGCCGTAATGCTCAAAAGGGAAGAAAAAGAAGAGCTTACCCGACCCGCGCGACGCCGCGTAACGGTGCCTTCTGCCCGACGACGACGCCGGAAGCCCGGCGACGACGCCATTTTGGCCGGACGGGGGGGAGGCTAGTCCTCGATGAGCCGATCGACGAGCGGAACGACCGCCTCGAGGAGGTCGCCGAGCCTTCCCGCGGCTCGCTCCCCCGCCTCCAGCACGCGGTCGTGGTCGAGCGGAGCTCGCCCGATTCCTGCCGCCATGTTCGTGATCAGCGAAATGGCGAGCACCCGGACCGACGCATGCCGCAGCACGATCACTTCCGGGACCGTCGACATCCCGATCGCGTCCGCGCCGAGCGTGCGCCACATGCGCACCTCGGCGGGCGTCTCGTACGACGGCCCCGGGACCCCGGCGTAGACGCCCTGCCGAAGCGGTATGGCGAGCCGGCGCGCGGCCGCGCGGGCCAGCCGCCGGAGCGCCGGGTCGTACGCGCCGGTCATGTCGGGGAACCGCGGCCCGAGCGACGGGTCGTTGGGTCCGGCCAGGGGATTCGCCCCGAACCCGTTGAGGTGATCGGCGACGAGCATCAGGTCTCCCGGGCGCCAGGCGGCCCGAACCGCTCCCGCCGCGTTGGTCAGGACGACCGCGCGGACGCCCGCCCGCGCGAGGGCCCGCACCGGATGCACGACCCTCTCGAAGGAATGCCCCTCGTACGCGTGGACCCGCCCGGAGAGAACGGCGACGGGCACCCCGGCCGCGCGGCCCACGATCAGCTCTCCGGCGTGGCCGGCGATCGAGGGCGCCGGAAAACCGCGGAGAGCGGAAAACGACGTCCGGCGGGCCCGCGCGAGCCGCCGCGCGAATCCGCCGGCGCCGGAGCCGAGCACGATTCCCACGCGCGCATCGCCGATCGGGAGATGCGGCACGTCAGTTCCCGCTCGCGCTCGTTCGCCGGAAGGTGAACGCTTGCGAGGAGGAGAACGACACGAGAGGGCCGTGCCGGCCGCGCGCGTCCCGCTGAAACGGAAACGCGACGTCGATCCGCAGGATGTTGTTCCCCCCCGCGCGAGCGATCGCGATCCGCAGTCCGATCCCCACGTCCGACTTGATACTCGAGAGCGTCAGCGGCATGCCCGCGGGAACGGCCGTACCGGCGTCGGCGAAGACGACCGCGCCGGGAGAGAAGAGCTGCAGGTACTCGCGCTCCGAGAAGAACCGCTGCTCGACGTTGACGAGGAGCCTCTTGTCCCCCGTCATCGCGTGCAGGCGGTACCCCCGGAGCCCCGTCGCGCCGGACGCCTCGAACTGGACGTCGGAATCGAGCCGCCATCCGCGGTCGAACTGGAGGCGCGCGACGAAAGTCTGGGGCGTGCGCGCGAGCCGGAAACGGCGGACGTAGCCGGCGAACAGCGAGACGATGGTGTTCTGCGGGCCGCCGTCGAACCGGCTCTGGACGTCCACGTCGGTCTGCGCGAAGGCGTCCTCGCTGAAACGGATGCCGCCGGACCACTCCACCTCGGCCATCGCGCTGTTCGAGCGGGCGCCGAAGGCGGTCGGCGAGAAGCCGGCGCGCGCGAAGATCCGCGGCGCGAGGTTGAAGTCCTCGTAGCGGGAGTCCCGGTTGACGTAGTTCAGCGTCTCGAACGCGTTTTCGACGAGCTCGAACGCCGCGAACGCGTACCGGTACTTCCGCGGGCCGGGGAGGACCGCGTCGGGCTTCCCGGCAACGGCGAAGAACGTCTCGTCGAGGAAGTCGATCCCGCCGGTCAGCCGGCGCGCTTCGAACTCCCCCGATTCGAGGGCCCGGCCGTACGACGCGAGCGTCTCCCGATGCTCGTGGCGGAAGACGGAAAACGTCTCCCCTTCCCGGTAGTTTTTGTCTTCCTCCGCCAGACGCGAGACGAGGCCGTCCGCGCTCCACGGGGCGGAGAACGCGTAGAACGGACGGGCGATTTCGAACTGACGCTGCCGCCCGTCCGAGTTGTCGGCCAGGAGCACCCGCCCCCGCCAGAACGGGCGGAAAAGATACGGGTCCTCGAAGGAGATCGACCGCGTCGTGCGCTCCGTCCCCTGGTCGTAGGAGAGCGACAAATTCTGCCCGCGGCCGAGGAGGTCCGTCTCCGAGAACTCGACGCTGTAGGTCGTGCGGCCTCCCTTCGACCCGAAGGAACCGCCGGGCTCCGTGGTCCACGCGTCCTGGGTCACGACGAGGACGTCGCTCACGCCGTCGTGCGGCGCCGACGCGGTGACCGAGGCGCTCTTGATGAACGGTAAGGCGCGCAGGTTGCGCTCGGTCTCGGCCAGCCGCGCGATGTCCAGCACGTCCCCTTCCTGGAACAGCAGCTGTTTGCGCAGGAAGCTGTCGCGCGTCTCGATGTGGATCGCGTTGGCCGCCCGGTAGAACCACCCTTTCGCCGACTCTTCGGCGGAGAAGACGTCGTTGCTCTGGATTTGGATGGTCCCGACGTGGACGACCGGCGCGGCGGGCATCGCGACCCGGAGCGCGGCGGCCCAGAGGATCGCGTTCCACACGGCCGTCATTCTATTCTGCCGGGGCGCATGGTATCGTCCGCCCGCAACGGAGGGGATCGATGGCGACGGGAATCCGGAATCGAGAGCGGATCGCGGCGGTCGCGGCCGTACTGATGCTCGCCGCTTGCCGGCCGAAAGCGGCGTCTCTCGAGGCGAACCCCCGCCGCCTGGTGATCTACGGGACCGAGCAGTCGAAAGAGATCTCGGTTCGCGCGGCCGACGCGAAAGGAGCGTCGGTCGCCGAGATGCCTCCGCTCAAATGGACCAGCTCCAATCCCGGCGTCGTCGAGGTGTCGGGCGCCGGACACGTCGTCCCGAAGCATCCGGGGACGGCGACCGTCACCGTTTCGTCGGGGAACCTCTCGGCGTCCGTCGCCGTCGAGGTCGTCGACCTGTCGAGCATCGAGATCGCGCCCGCCCTCCTTCGGCTCGTCGGCCCGGCGGGAACGACCGCGAAGTTCGTCGTGACCGGACGCAACGCCGCGAAGAAGCCCGCGGCGGTCCCTTCCATCGCGTGGATCCTGACCAATCCGAAAGTCGCCTCGATCGCCCGCGACGGCACGGTCTCGTCGCTCGCTCCGGGCCAGACCCTCGTGACCGCGAAGGTCGGCGACCTCGTCGCGGAATCCGAGCTCCAGATCGACATCCGCGACGTTTCCCGCATCGAGCTCCGCCCCGAGACCGCGATCCTCCGCGTCGGAGAGAGCCAGAAGCTCTCGGTGACCGCCTACGACGAGAACGGCCTTCCGATCGCCGACGCGGGGGCACAGCTCTCGGGGAGCGCTCCCGACGTCGTCCGGGTCCTCGGAGACGGCACGATCACGGGGCTGAAATCCGGTACCGCGGTGGTGACCGCTTCCATCGGAAGCCGCCGGGCGGAAGCCACCGTTCTCGTCGACTGAACCGTCGCGGGAGCTGGCTCGGGGGACGAAAGCGTGTGACGGGTTCGCGGCTCGTCGAACGAGCGACTCGGCCGCGAATCGGCCACCCCCTCGCCGACGCTTTCGCTCCCGCATCGGGAGCCTCCGCTCGATTACTTCGGCGGAGGGTCCCCCGCGATGCGAAGGGCCCGACCGGGGAATGCTTCGGGCCGAATCGCCGCGCCGGAGGAACGCACCAGGAACCGCCGCTCCGCGCGGCGTATGCTGGAGAAATGAGCACGCGTCCTCCCGCGGTGGCGGGAGCGTTCTACCCCCGCGATCCCCGCGCGCTCGCCGCGGAGGTCCGGGAGTGCCTCGGTCCTCCGATTCCGCAGCGCGCCGCCTTCGGCGTCGTCGTGCCTCATGCCGGCTACGTCTACTCGGGCGCGGTCGCCGGGGCGGTGTACGCGCGCGTCTCTCCGGTGCGGACCGTGATTCTGCTCGGCCCGAACCACACCGGGCTCGGACCCGCCGCGTCGATCGACGCCCACGAGCGGTGGGCCACGCCGCTCGGCGACGTTGCGATCGACGAGGACCTCGCGCGCCGGCTGCTCGCCTCTTGCCCCCACCTGGAGCGCGAGAGCCTGGCCCACGTCCGGGAGCATTCCCTGGAGGTCCAGCTCCCGTTTCTCCAGACGTGGGAGCCGTCGGTCTCCGTCGTCCCGGTCTGCATCGGGGCGCCGTCGCTCGCGCTCTGTCACGAGATCGGAGAGGCCTGCGCGCAGGCCGCGGCGGAGCGGCCCGATCCCGTCCTGATCCTCGCATCGTCCGACATGAACCACTACGAATCGAGGGCCGTGGGCGACGCGAAGAACGCGTTCGCCTTCCGGGCGATCGAGCGCGTGGACCCCGACGGGCTGTTCTCGGCCGTCGTCGAGCACGAGATCTCGATGTGCGGGTTCCTGCCGGCGACGGCCCTCCTCGTCGCCGCCCGGCGCCGGGGCGTTTCGCGCGCCGAGATCGTCGCCCGCTCCGACAGCGGGGACCGCACCGGCGACGCGGACTCCGTCGTGGGGTACGCGGGCATCATCGTCGGATGATTCGCCCGTACACGCCGATATTCGTGTCCCGCGGGCTCGCCATGGCTCCGTCAGACTTTGATTTCATTCCAGCTCGGCGGCGAGGCGCGAGCCCGACGGGATGCGGGTCGTCCGCGACGTCCCGGTGAGGCGACCACGAATCGGTCGTCCCCGCGAAAGCGGGGACCCAGGACTGGATACCCGCTTGCGCGGGTATGACAGAAAGCACGTATGTCGCAGGGCGGCACGCGCCATGTGCCGTCGCACTGCCGTGCTCGGCGATTGACGCGCTCGGCGCTTGCGCGCCGGCCGCCTCGCGGCTGATCCGTCGCAAGGCGGCGGATTGCGCTGAATTCCGGCTCGATGCATCGCCGGGCCCCATGTAAGATGGCGGCGATGACGCGCCACTTCCTCGTCGCCCTCGACGGCTCCCCGAGCTCGGACGCCGCGCTCCGGCGCGCGTTCCAGCTCGCGCCGGCCGTCGGCGCGTCGGTCACGGGGATCCACGTTCTCGACACCGCGCAGCTCGAGGCGAGCTTCATCGCGGACCTTTCGGGGTCCGTCGGATTCCAGCCGTTCCTCAACCTTTCCGCCGAGCTGCGGACGGCGCTCGACGCGGTCGGGCGCGCGATCGTCGCGGACTTCGAGGCCAAGCGCGAAGCCGCGGGGGTCCCCGGCGCCGGACGCATGGTCCAGGGGCTCGTCGTCTCCGAGCTCGTCGGCGCCGCCGCCGGCGCCGATCTCGTCTTCCTCGGCCTGCACGGAACGGGGGTCCGCCGCGGGAAGGCGCTCGGAGGCCACGCCGACGCGCTCGTGCGGCGCCTCGCGGTCCCGGCATTCCTCTCCTCGGCCGACCCCGCGCCGATCCGCCGTCCGGTCGCCGCGTTCGACGGTTCGGAACGCTCCCTTCGGGCCCTCCGCGCCGCCGCGGAGATCGGCGCCGCCCTCCATCTCCCGCTCGACGTCGTGACCGTCGCCGATTCGGCCGGGGAGACGGACGAGCGCCGCCGGACGGCAGCGGCGGCGCTCGAAGGATTCGCCGTCGCGTGGACATTCGTCTCCGCGCGGGGTCATCCGGAAGACGTCCTGACGGCGCGCGCCGGGGAGAACGACCTGATCGCGATCGGCTCCCACGGACACGGACGCATCGTCGAGCTCGTGCTCGGGTCGACCACGGAGCGCGTGCTCCGCCGAAGCTCCGTTTCCGTGCTCTGCGTTCCCTAGCACCCTGAGCGGCCCCTCGCTTCGACGTCCCGAGCGATCTCGAGGATCGACGCGACGACGCCGGGCGATCCCGCGACGACGTCCCCGGTCTCGAGATACCGCGGCCCCCCTTCGAAGTCGCGGAGCTCTCCGCCAGCCTCTTCGATCAGGATCGCACCGGCGGCGATGTCCCACGCGGAAAGCCGGAACTCGAAGAACCCGTCGAACACGCCCGCCGCGACGTTGGCGAGATCGAGCGCGGCGCTGCCGGCGCGCCGGATCGCTTTCGCCTCGAGGAAGAGCGCGCGGAAAATCGCCAGGTACGGGTCGATCATTTCGTGCGCGCGGAACGGGAACCCCGTCGCGAGGAACGCCCCCCGCGCCGAGGGCCGGGCGCTGGCGCGGAGCCGCGCGCCGTTGCGGAAAGCGCCGGCGCCGCGCTCGGCCGAATACATCTCTCCCCGCAGGGGGTCCCAGACGACCCCGGCGACGACGCGTCCCTTCTCGCGGGCAGCGATCGAGACGCACCAGAACGGAAAGCCGGCGATGAAATTCGAGGTCCCGTCGAGCGGATCGATCACCCACTCGCGGCCGCTCGTCCCCTTTCGGCTCGCCCCTTCCTCGCCGAGGACCCCGTCGCCCGGGTGCCGCGCGAGAAGCGTCTCGACGATCGCCGCCTCGCTCTCCCGGTCCGCGCGCGAGACGAAGTCGTTCTGCGCCTTCTCCTCGACCGCGCCGGCCGGGAGGCGCCGCCACCAGGAGAGAAGGATCTCCCCCCCTCGCCGGGCCGCCTCCATCGCCGCGTCGATCATCGCCGGCGAATATACGCGAACCGCGGCTTCAAAAATCCCGGACGCCGTGCGATCATTCTCCCGTGGCGAGCGAACCGAAATCCGCGATCGACGCCGACGCTCTCCTCGACGAACAAAAGCGGCTGCGGCGCCTGCGCCTGATCGTCGATCTCACCGCGAGCGTCCTGTCGCAGGAGCCGTCGCTGTCTCCCGAAAAGGGGCTCGAGATGATCGCTCGCGCGGAGAAGGCAATCGAGGGACTTTTTCCCGGTAGCCACGCGCAGTTCGAGCTGCTCGTCCGTCCGAAACTCCTCCGGATCCTCGAGGAGCGCTTCCCTCCCGATCCGCAGACGATCAATTAGAGGGTGCGCGCAGCGCCCGTGGGGATCGAAAAAAGCATCCACTTTCGTGAGCGCGGAGGACTCTCGCTTCCGGCAGAATTGGCTTATTGATGCAATCACACCCTGACGCGGCATCGTCGGCCGCCGTACCATGGAAGCATGCATCGATGGGCCCTCGCCGCCCTTCTCCTGATCGTCGGGATCCCCGCTCACGCCGGCCGTGGCCGCTGGACTTCGGCCGGCCCACCGGGAATCGTCTACCGCGTCGTCTCCGATCCCGTTCGATCCGGCGTCGTGTATGCCTTGGTCGGGCTCCCCGAATCGCTGTACCGGTCGCTCGACGGGGGGAGATCCTGGTCGCCCGTCGATTCCCCGTGGCCATACTCGTTCGCCGTCGATCCGGTGAATCCCGACGTCCTGTACGCCGGAGGCCTCTCGATTTCACGCAGCGAGAACGCCGGGGAGACGTGGAGTCCGATCGTCCCCGATCTCACGGCGAATTACGTCTCGGCGATCGTCGTCGGGCCGGGGGACCCGGACGTCCTCTCCGTCGAGACCCGGACCCTCGATAGCGGACCGTTCGGCATGGGCGCTTATCGATTCGCGAAGGTCGAGCGGTCGCCCGGTGGCGCGTTCTCCTGGAGCGTCCCCGACCCGGCGTTCACCACCGCCGTCACGGAACTGATCGCCGACGCCTCGAGCCCCGGCACCCTCCTGGCATCGGGCCTGGGCGGCGTGTACCGAACGACCGACTCGGGGGAAACGTGGGCGACGCTTCCGGCGGGAATCCCGGGCGACACATGGGTCGCCGGTGTCGCGATTTCCCGGGAGCCGACTGCCCGGATCTACGCGCCGATCGGTGCCACGACGGTCCCCCTCCACGGGGTGGCCGTGAGCAGCGACGGCGGTGGAATCTGGGAAATCGAAACCGCGGGCCTTCCGGCGGCTCCCCTGCTGTCCGTCGCCGCCGACCCCCGCCATCCCGAGATCGCGTACGTCGGGTCGATCGACGCCGGGATCTTCCGGACCATCGATGGCGGGAAAACATGGCGACCGTTCGACGCGGGACTTTCGTCGCTCACCGTCTATTCGATCGCGTTCGATGCCGCCGGGAACCGGATCTATGCGGGAACGGCGGACGGCGTTTTCGCGATCGACCCCCTGGGCGTCGTACCGACCCCGGGCGTCGAGCCGGCGATCATCCGCCGGCGCTGATCAATCCGGGCGCGTCGAGCCTGCCGGAAGCGGCGTCTTTATGATCTTCCGGAACCCCTCCCGAATCGCCGTCTCGATCGGCCGGCCGAGGATGTTGAAGCTCTTGGCGGCGGCCGCAGCCTCGTGCCCGTCCGAGAAGGCCTTCCACCAGAACATCCCACGGCACCACGTTTCTCCGGAAAGCGCCGCGAAAACCGCCCGAGCGCACCGCGCCGGGTCGGCCGACGAAAACGGCCGGGGCGATTCCTCGTCGTTGGGCGCGAGCCACGCGCCCGCCACGGACGGAAAGCCGACCTCCGTGAGATACACGGGCCTCCCGAGTCGCGCCGCCGCAGCCGCGAGCGGCCGCGCCGCCGCACGAACGCCCGCCGCGAGCTCCGCGTCCGTCGGATCGCCGCGGGAGGAGAGCGGGTCGTAGAAATCGACGCCCACGGCGTCGAGCGCGTCCCAGAACGGCACGGCGCCGACGCCTTTCCCCCAATTGCAGGAGTAGACCAGCGCCGCGCCGGTGGCGGCCCGGACGGCGGCGATCGTCTCGCGCCACTCCCGCTCCCGCCGCTCCGTCGCGCAGAGCTCGACTCCGACGTCGAACACATCGGCGCCCGCCGCCTCGGCGACGACCGCGAATCGCACGAGATACGCGCGGTACTGCCGGAACCACTCCGCCCAATCGGCTTCCGACGTCATCGCGATGTCGCCCGTGAACCCGCGCCAGAGCCAGATCTGCGGCTTGACGAGCGCGGCCATGCCGCGGCGACGGGCGTCGTCGACGGCGCGGAGGATTCCCTCCTCCGTCTCGCCGCGGGGATTCCGGCCGGGAAATCGGAGCTCGGGGGAGCGGGCGTTGCGCTGAAACGCGTACGGAATCACCGACACGGCGTTCGCCCCGTCGCGCTTCAGGCGGTCGAGGGTCTCGGCCGAGCGCCGCGAGAGATACGACCCGCCGACGGAGTTCTCCATGGCGAACGTGATTCCACGCAGCGTCGCCGGCGGAAGCGCGCGCCGCGGCGGCGGCGTGAACGGGCGGCGCGCCGCGGCCGCGAGAGCGCCGCGGATCTCCTCGAGCGGCGGCTCGCCCCCCGCGAGCGCGCTCTCGACCGCCGCTTCCCCTTCGGCGTTCGCCCACGCGTCGAGCGCCGAAGCGGCCGCCCCGACGGCCAGCATCGTCGGCGCGTCCGCCTTCCCTCCCGCACGGCAGAGCTCCTCCGCGTCCGGAAGAGCGCCGGCGGCTCGCAGCATCGCGGCCCACCCGGAGACCGGCCGCCCCCACCAGAGCCCGGTGCGCCACGCCCCCCACGCCGCCAGCAGCACGGGGCGGCGCTCGGCCGCCGGATGCGCCGCGAGGAAACGGGCCGACGCGAGCGCGGGAGACACGAGGTCCACCGAGGCGGGGGCGTCTTTGGCCACGTGCACCTCGACGCGGTGGTGGCGCAGCGCGTAGGTCGCAAACGCAGCATCGCCGTCCTCGGCGGCCTGCTGCTCGACGGCGGCCGAGACCTTCAAAACGATCGGAAGCCCGGCCTGGCCCTTCACGCTCGCGAGGCGGGTGGCGCCGGCGGCGGAGCCCGGAGTCGGGGCGGCCGAAATGATCGCCGCGAGCGCCGCGACGAGCGCGGCCGCGAGAGCCCGCCTCCCGTTCATCTCCTCATGATCGAGTCGAGGATCATCGTGAACGCCTCGCGCTGCTTCGGCTCGGTCTTGTTCATCACCGCGAGGCAGGCGCCCGGCGGGAAGATCGAATGCAGGTCGTCCGCGTCGCGCCCGGAGGTGACGATCACCCGCGATCGCGACACCCCCCGCTCGATCGCGAACTCGAGAAACTTCTTCCCGTCCATGTGCGGCATCTCGAGGTCGACGACCAGCAGGTCGATCGAGCCGTCGATCTTCGAGAGCGCGTTGAGCGGCGTGACGTACGTCTCCACGGCGACCCCGGCGCCGTAGCGCTCGATCAGGATGTCCCGGAACATGGCGCAGGCCGCGTCGGAATCGTCGACGATCACGATCCGCTTCGGCCGGGGCTTCACGGCCGCCGGTAGACTTCTCTTCCGCCGACGTACGTCGCGGCGACGGCGCCGGTCAGCCTCGCGCCGGCGAACGGCGTGTTCCGCGCGCGGGAGCGGAACGCGCGGGGATCCACCTCGACCTCCGCCGAGGGGTCGAAGATCGTGACGTCGGCGACGCCGCTCTCGGCGAGCGTGCCGCCGGGAAGAGAGAAGGTGCGGGCCGGCCCGGACGAGAAGAGCTCGACCATGCGGGCGAGGGTGACCGTGCCGGGGCGGACGAGGCGGTCGTGGAAGAGCGCCGCGGCCGTTTCGAGGCCGATGACGCCGAACGGAGCGGACTCGTAGTCGACCGCCTTCTCGTCGGCGTGATGAGGCGCGTGGTCGGTCGCGACGGCGTCGATCGTCCCGTCCACGAGCCCGGCGTGAAGCGCCTCGACTTCGCGCGCGCCGCGCAGAGGCGGGTTCACCTTCGTGTCGGTCGAGAAGCCGGAACGGGCCACCTCCTCGTCGGTGAGAAAGAGGTGATGCGGCGTGACCTCGCAGGTGACGCGCACCCCGCGCGCCTTCGCCTCGCGGACCAGCGCGACGGAGCGCGCCGTCGAGACGTGGCAGACGTGGAGCCGGCCTCCCGCGAGCTCGCAGAGCGCGATGTCGCGGGCGACCGCGGTCGACTCGGCCTCGCCCGGCTGCGCCGAGAGGCCGAGCCGCGTCGAGACGCGCCCCTCGTTCATCGCGCCGCGTCCGGACAGGCTCCCGTCCTCGGCGTGGGTCGCGACGGGCAGATCGAACAGGGTCGCGTACTCGAGCGCCCGCCGCATGACGGAGCCGTTGGCGACCCAGCGGCCGTCGTCGGAGACCGCGACGGCGCCCGCCTCCTTCATCTCGCCGAATTCCGAGAGCTCTTCGCCGCGCAGACCCTTCGTGATCGCTCCGATCGGATGAACGCGGGAGAACCCGGCCTCGCGGGCCCGGTCGGCGATCCAGCGCGTCACCGTGCGGTGATCGTTGACCGGATCCGTGTTCGCCATCGCGCACACGGCCGCGAAACCGCCCGCCGCCGCCGCCTGCGCCCCGGAGAGGATCGATTCCTTGTACTCGAAGCCCGGCTCGCGAAGATGGACGTGCAGGTCGATGAAACCCGGAAAGACGAGCCGGCCGGCCGCGTCGACGATCTCGGCGCCCGCGGCGTCGAGTCCGGTCCCGATCCCCGCGATCCGCCCTTCCTCGACGAGAAGATCCGCGATCCCGTCGCGCCCCGCGGCAGGATCGACGATGCGGCCGCCCCGGATCAGGATCCGGCTCATGCGTTCTCCTGCCACGCGGCGGGGCTCCCGCCCGCGAGCAGATAAAGGACGGCCATCCGAACCGCCACGCCGTTGGCGACCTGCGACAGGATCACGGAGCGGTCCGCGTCGTCGGCGATCTCCGACGAGATCTCGACGCCCCGGTTCATCGGGCCGGGGTGCATCACGATCGCATCGGGGCGCGCGAGCGCGAGGCGTTCGCGCGTCAGGCCGTACCGCGCGAAATACTCCCGCGACGACGGAAAGGCCATCTTCCCTCCGCGCTCGATCTGGACGCGAAGCATCATCACGACGTCGGCACCCGAGAGCGCCTCTTCGAAATCCGAGGTGGCCGACACGCCCATCGACTCGATGTCGACGGGCATCAGCGTCGGCGGCGCGCAGAGCGTGACCTTCGCCTGGAGCTTCGTCAGGCACCAGACGTTCGAGCGCACGACCCGGGAGTGGGCGATGTCCCCGACGATCGCCACCTTCAGGTTCTCGAAGCGCTTTTTCTTCTGCCGGATCGTCAGCGCGTCGAGGAGCGCCTGCGTCGGGTGTTCGTGCGCGCCGTCCCCGGCGTTGATCACGCGGGTCTTCAGCTGCGACGCGAGGAAATGCGGGACGCCCGGCGACGAGTGCCGGATCACGAGGAAGTCGGGAGACATCGCCTCGAGGTTCTTCGCCGTGTCGAGGAGCGTCTCCCCCTTCTCCACGGAAGTCCCCTGCGCGGCGAAGTTCAGCGTGTCCGCCGAAAGCCACTTCTCCGCCGTCTCGAAGGAGAACCGTGTCCGCGTCGAGGCCTCGAAGAAGAGATTGACGACCATCCGCCCGCGGAGCGCCGGCACCTTCTTGATCTCGCGCTTGCCGATCTCCGCCATCGATTCCGCGGTGTCCAGGATGAGCTCGATCTCCTCCGGATCGAGCGGCTCGATCCCCACGAGATCCTTCGAACGCAGGCCGGCCTTCGTCAAGCCCGCTCCATGATCCAGGTCTCGTCGGCGCCGTCGATCTCCTGGAAGAGCACCTGGATGTGCTCGCGCGACGAGGTGGGCACCCGCTTTCCCACGTAATTGGCCTCGATCGGCAGCTCCCGGTGGCCGCGGTCGACGAGCACCGCGAGCCGGATCGCCTTCGCCCGGCCGTAGTCGGAGAGCCCGTCGAGCGCCGCGCGGATCGTGCGGCCGGTATACAGGACGTCGTCGCACAGGATCACGACCCTCGGCTTGATGTCGAACGTCAGATCCGTCTTCCGAAGGAGCGGCTGGGCCCCCACCGTCGAGAGGTCGTCTCGGTAGAGAGTGATATCGAGCGACCCCGTGGCCGGGCGGATCCCCTCGTTCTTCTCGAGGCATCGCGCGAGGCGTTCGGCGAGCGGAACGCCGCGCGTCCGGATGCCGATCAGGGCGAGCTCCGAAAGGTCGCGCTCGCTCTCGGCGATCTCGTGGGCCATGCGGACGATCGCGCGCTCCATGCGCTCGGCGTCCATGATCTTCGCCTTGCGGACGAGCGGCGGAGACTCGACCATCACGCCCTCTCCCTTCCCGCCGCTCGGCGGTCCGACCCGCGGACGGTCGCCCGCGCGTCGGGCCGGCAAAAAAAATTCCCCGCGCGGGGAATCGATTCGCGACCCGGGATCGGCGGCATCAAAAGGAGAGTCTACTATGATCCGCGCGTGCTTGTCGACCTGTTCGACTACGCGCTGCCGGTCGACGCGATCGCCCAGGAGCCGCGCCCGCGCGGCACGTCGAAGCTCCTCGTCGTGGATCCCGCGAGCGGCGCCATCGAGGACCGGACGTTCGCGGATTTCCCCTCGCAGCTCCGCCCGGGGGACCTCCTCGTGCGCAACGACGCCCGGGTGATCCCGGCGCGGCTGCTCGGTCGACGGGAGGGACGCGCGGTCGAGATCTTCCTGCTCGCCGACGAGGGAAGCGGCGCGTGGACGGCGCTCGCCCGCCCCGGGCGGCGGGCGAAGCCGGGGGATGCGATCGACTTCCCCGAAGGGGAGCGCGCGCGGGTCCTCGAGGTGTTGCCGGACGGGAAGCGCCGGGTGCGGTTCGACCCGCCTCTCACCCCGGAGCGGCTCGCGGCGATCGGGCACGTCCCTCTCCCGCCGTACATCCGGCGCCCCGACGACCCGCGCGACCGCGACTGGTACCAGACCGTCTACGCGCGCTCGGACGGCGCGGTCGCCGCGCCGACGGCCGGACTGCACTTCACCGCCGCCATCCTCGAGGAGATCGCCGTCCGCGGCGTCGAGGTCGCGGACGTGACTCTCCTCGTCGGCTCCGGCACGTTCAAGCCCGTCACGGTCCCGGACGCGGACGCGCACGTCATGGACCGGGAGCGCGTTCGGATCCCGAAGGAGACCGTCGACGCGATCGCCCGCGCGCGCGCGCGCGGGGGCCGGATCGTCGCCGTGGGAACGACCGTGACGCGGGCGCTCGAGGCCTGGGCGCTCGGGGGAGAAACGGATTTCACGACCGACCTTTTCATCCGGCCCGGATTCGAATTCCGCGCCGTCGACGCGCTCCTGACGAACTTCCACCTGCCGAGGTCGACGCTCCTGATGCTCGTCTCGGCGTTCGCGGGACGGGAGCTCGTCCTCGCCGCGTACGCGGAGGCGCTCCGGCGGGGCTACCGCTTCTATTCCTACGGAGACGCGATGTTCGTCACGGGCCGCCGCCCGGCGACCGAACCACCGGCGGAGCCGCCGGCGCGCTGATCGGCGCCACGCGCCCCCGGCTCACCGGCGGGCGCGTCTCCGCCGGGAGGTTCGGCCACGCGCCGGCGATCGCGGCCGCGTCGACCGATCCCACGCCGGTGACGAGGTCGTAGCCGGAAGCGCAGGCGAAGCCGGCGAGCCCGGGCACGTCGTTGTCGCCGGCGATCACGTCGTGGAACACGTCCGGCCCCGAGCCGGCCGCCTGCGCCGCCGCGAGGGGATAGAACGCGCGGTTCGCGTTTCCCTGACGGCCCCCCTTCTTCTGGACGATCAACGCCATGATCCCCGCCATCGCGGGCGAGGAGGCGGAGGTCCCGCCGATCGTCGAGCCGCCCCCGCTGTCGGCCTGGAAAACGAAATAGCCGTCGTGGGTCGCCGCCGAAAGGGAGACGTCGGGAACGTCGCGCTTGCCGTCGGCGGGCACGCCCGGTCCGGCCTGCCAGGAAGGCTTCGCGTAGACGGCGCTGGGTCCTCCTGCCGACGACCAGAGTCCATGTCCGCCGGGAACCACCGCTCCGCTCTCGTTCCACCCCCATTCCGGGATGTAGGAGAGCGCGGAGAGCCCGCTCACCGAGTCGGGTGCGGCGGCCCAGTAGAGAGAGGTCTCGGCGTCGTCGAGCTGCGTCCCTCCGACCGCCACGTCGTACGCCGTCGAAGCGACCCCGTTGACCGCACCTGCGCCGATCGCCGTCGCGCTCCCTCCCCTGTCGCACCCCGCATATCCCGTGTCCCCCGAGGAGACGAAGCTCGTGATCCCCTGCACGGCCGCCTGCTGCCACACGTTCTTGTAGAACGCGAGATTCGCCGAGCCCATGTCGCTCTCGCAGGCGCCAAAGCTCGTGCTCATCACGGCGGCGAGGTTGTGGTCGACGATGTACTGCGCCGAAAGATCGACGCCGTCGGTCGCAAGTGTCGATTTCGAGACGACGAGCGTCACCGTCGCGGCCGGCGCGACTCCGCCCGCCCATTCGACGTCGAGAACCGCCTCCTGCTCTTCGTCCACGCGCCACAACCCGGGATCGGGCCCGTTGACGACGACGACCGGATCCTTCGGCGGAAGCCCGAACCGGCGCCGGAACTCGCGGATGTCGGAGAGCACGATCTGGGAACGGCCGACGATCCCGATCTTCTGCCCCGCTCCGTCGATCCCGGCCGCGTAGAGCGGTTCGAGACCGTAGATCCGGGCGAAGTCTGCGGGAGCGAGGCAGTGCTCGCCGAACGTGAAGTAGTCGGGAGAAGGGCTCTCCGGCGCTCGCGTTCCGGCGCCCGTCGCCGGCGGGAAATCGCCGGCGCGACTCTCCGGCGCGACCCGGTAGGATCGCTTGGGGAAATCGTGGAGGGACGCGATCCCGGTGACGAACGGGGCGAGCCGCGCCGGGACGGAGGGATCGGAGACGTTGGCGTGGTGGACCTCGCCCGCGAGCGTGAAATCATGGATGGGCGCCGCGAAGACGCGGTCGACCTGCGCGGCGGTGCCGCTGAAGTCGATCCATCCCCGTCCCCGGCCGATCTC
Source organism: Thermoanaerobaculia bacterium (assembly GCA_035260525.1). Taxonomy (NCBI): domain Bacteria; kingdom Pseudomonadati; phylum Acidobacteriota; class Thermoanaerobaculia; species Thermoanaerobaculia bacterium. The sequence continues at coordinate 6,558 of DATFVB010000272.1, read as the reverse complement.
GTCGACGGAGAAGCCGCTCTGTTGGAGCCAGTCGACGATCCGGCCGAGATCGGCGTCCGAAGGCCCGAACCGCGCTCCGAACTCGTCGGGCGAGAGCCACCGGTGGAAGAGCGGCGACGAGGGATCGTGCTGCGCCTCGAGCAGCGCCTCGAGCTCCGCCTCGGCGCCGGGACGCCGTGCGAGCACGAGGATCATGCGATCCATGGGGAGATCGGGATCGGAGGGACCGGCGTCCTGCGCCGCCGCGATCATCGGCGGGACGTTGCCGCGCAACGTCACTCGCGCGTCGTCCTCCCGCGGAAGGGCGGCGGCCGGAAGAGCGGCGGCCCCGGCGAGGAGGAGGACCGGCCAGCGGAGGATTCGAGAGAAATGCATCCGAAACGACGAGACTAGCGGCGTTTGCCGCCGAAATCAACCGCGAAACGGTCAGGCGGGCGCGTCGGTCCGCGCCGCAGCGGCCGAAGCGGGCGCGCGGTGCTTCGGGTTCTCCCGGTCGTCGACGACCCGGCCGTCGAGAATGCGGACGATGCGGCGCGCGTGCTCGGCGATGTCTTCCTCGTGCGTGACGAGGACGATCGTGTTCCCCCGCCGGTTCAGCGTGTCGAAGAGCGCCATGATGTCGGCGCCGGTCTTCGAATCGAGGTTACCCGTGGGCTCGTCGGCGAGGATGAGGCTCGGCCGGTTGATCAGCGCGCGCGCGACCGCGACGCGCTGCCGCTGCCCGCCCGAGAGCTCGCTCGGCTGGTGGGTCATGCGGTCCGCCAGCCCGACCGCGCGGAGCGCTTCGACGGCGCGCTCGTGGCGCTGCCGCTTCGGGACTCCGCCGTAGACGAGAGGGAGCTCGACCTGCGCGAGCGCGCTCGTGCGCGGAAGGAGGTTGAACGTCTGGAACACGAACCCGATCTCGCGGTTGCGGATCGCGGCGAGCTCGTCGTCGCTCATCCGCGCCACTTCGTGACCGTTCAGGAGGTACGACCCCGCCGTGGGCGTGTCGAGACAGCCGACCAGGTTCATCAGGGTCGATTTCCCCGACCCCGATGGCCCCATGATCGCGACGTACTCTCCCTTGTCGATCGACAGCACGACGCCGCGGAGCGCCTGTACGTCTTCCTGTCCCATGCGGTAGACCTTCGTGATCCCGCTCATCTCGATCAGCGCCATCGGCTCATTCTCCCTTCCGCGTCTCGATGCGGACGTGGTCGCCTTCCTCGAGGCGGGCCACGGCGGAAGCCGGGCCTCCGACGATCGTCTCGCCCTCGCGGAGACCGGACGCGACTTCCGCGAGACGGTCGCCGGCCGCCGCAACCGCGATCGCCCGCCGCCGCACGCGGGCTCCGGCGATCGTCCAGACGAAGGCGCCCGGGGCGGCGCCGGACGGCCGCACGAGGGCGGAGAGCGGCACCGCGAGCACGCCGGCGCGCGGCTCTCCCTCGATGCGGGCCCGAGCGGGCATCCCGGGGCGCAGGGCGGCGGGCGCCGAAGAGAGCGCGATCATCACCGTCAGATACGTCGAACCGCCGCTTTTGTTTGGCGCGGCGACCTCGCGCACGGCGCCCGCGGCCGTGACGCCGGCCGCCGTGACCCGCGCCGGCATCCCGGGCGCGATCGCTCCGGCGGCACCGGCCGGCGCCTCCACGACGGCGCGGAGCGCTCCGGGGTCGGCGATCGCCGCGACCGCCTCGTTCTCCCGGACCGTCTCTCCGGTCCGGACGCGCAGGTCGACGACGTTCCCCGAAACCGGAGCGTCGACGCGCGTCCGCGCGAGCGCTTCGCGCGCCGAAGCCAGCCGCGCGCGGGCGTCGGCGAGCGCCGCCGCCGCCGAGTCGCGCTCCCGGACCGCCTTCTCGACGTCGAGCCGCGCCGCCGCGAGGTACTCGCGCGACGCGAGCCTCTTGCCGACGAGTCCGCGCGCGGCGTCGAGCTTGCGGGATGCCGCTTCGATCGATTCCTCCGCACGCCGCGCGTTCTCCTCCGCGAGCGCCGCGGCGGCGCGCGCCTGTGCCGCCTGCGCCGCGTAAGCCTTGCCGTCGAGCTCGAAGAGCGAATCGCCCGCGCGGACGCGGTCCCCCTCCCGGACGAGCACCTTCGCCACGCGGCCGATCACCCGGGGGAAGACCGGAACGCTCTCCGGCGGCCGGATCTCGCCCGCGGCGGCGACGACGGGACGGACGGTCGTCCGCGAGACGCGCCAGGCTTCGACGGCGGTGCCGCGCCACCGCAGGACGGCCAACAGCATCGCGGCCGCCGCGGCGAGCGCGGCGGCGGCGATCGCGGCCTTCTTCGTCATGCCGGCCGGGAAGCGACGGCCGGCCGTCGCGCCGCGACGGACGGCCGCGCCGGATTCGGCTGGAGGGACGGCCGCGCCGGCCTCACCGGGCTATCGCTTCGGCCGGAGCGACTCGGGATCGGGCGTCGCGATCGATGCGAGCCCCTCCACCTGGACGTCCTTCCAGCCGAGGAGATCGCCGATCGCCCGATGGTACGCGACCATCGCGTCGCGGTACTGCGTGAGGGCCTGGAGCTCCGCGCTCCGCGCCGTCGCGAGGTCGTTCTGGACCGACAGCACTTCGAACGCGGTGACGAGGCCGTTGTCGTACTTCTTCTTCGCCGCGTCGACGTTGCGCTCGGCGAGCTCGCGCGACTTGCCCGCGGCCTCGATCGACTGGCGCGCCGTGTCGATGGCGCGCGCGGCGTTCCGGACCTCCACGGTCACGTTCTGCCGCAGCTGCTCGAGGGAAGCGAGCGACCCTTCGAGCGACCAGCGCGCGACGCCCGCCGCCCCGCGCGCCGTGCGGTTGAAGATCGGCACGGAGAGCGTCACGCCGACCGTCCAGTTGTGGAAATCGCCGTGTCGCACCTGCGAAAACGCGTCGTTCCAGTCGCCCGGGATCACGGCGCCCGTGGGGTTGCCGTTGACGTCGAGGACGTGGTTCGGCCCGCCGAGGCCCGCGTACCCGTATTGCGCGTTGAGATCGAGCTGCGGCAGGAGCTGGTTGCGCGCGAAGTCGTAGTTGATGCGCGCGTTGGCGGCGGAGAAGATCGCGCCGCGGACCTCGGGCCGGTTCTGGAGCGCCTGCTCGACTCCGGCGTTCGTGTCGACCGGGACGGTTTCCACGCGGACCTCGTCGGTCGGGATCACGCGGTCGTCCCAGCGCCCGACGGCGGCGAAATTCAGGAGCCGCTTCAAGCGGTCCTCGGCGTCGCCGACGGCCTGGCTCGCGGTGATGATGTCGAGCTCGCGCTGCGCCACGCCGGCTTCCGTCTGGACGATGTCGATCGGCGCCTGGGAGCCGACGTCGATCTTGATCTTCGTGATCCGGTACAGCTCCTGCGCGAGGTCGCGCGATTCCTTCTTCACCTGGAGGTTCTGCCGCGCGTAGACGAGGTCCCAGTACGCCTGCTCGACGGCCGTGATCGTCGTCTGCACGTTCTGGAGGAAGACCTGGTTGTTGGCCGCCTGGTTGTTCTTCGCGATCCGGATGAAACGCGTCGTCACATCGCGGCCGAAGTTGCGCAGCAGCGGGTGCTTCAGGTTGAGGAAGAGGCTCGAGTCGTACGACGGGTTGATCGTGAAGAACCGGTTGTTCGTGTCGGTCTTCTGGTTGTCGAACCCGAGCGTGAACGTGCCGCCGGTCGGGAGGAGCTGCGAGACGCCGACGTCGCCGACGTAGGTCTTCGTCTGGGTCGACGTGCCGCCGCCGAGCGTCGACGCCTGCGGCGTTTGCTGATCGGCCGCCGAGACGTTGGCGAAGGCGAGCGGATCGAAGATCCCTTTCTGCTGGAGGACGCCGTAGAAGCCCTGCTCATCGCCCGCGATCGAGACCTGGAGATCGACGTTGTTGGCCAGCGCGAGCGCGATCGCATCGCGCAGCGAGAGCTTGACGCCTTCGTCGGTCGCCGCCGGGATCGGCTCCGCGTGCCCCTTGCCGGCCCGCGCCGAGACGGTCACCGAGACGGCCGGGTGCTCCGGAGCGGCCGGAGGGGGAGGCGGCGCCGGAGGAGGCGGCGCGAGAGTCGTCTGTGCCGCGAGGCCGGCCGCGAAGGCCGCCGCGCACGCCGTGATCGTCAGGGCCCTGAGCGTTTTCATCAACTCACACTCCTCGTCGGCGTCGTCCGCTATCCGATTACGCGATCCGCGCCGGAAAGTTTCGTCTTTTCTGCCTGTTCCGCGGGAAAAAAGCAAGCCGCGCGCCGGCCGCCGGGCTCCGGGCGCAGATGCGGCGCCTCGGCGGCGCAGCGGGGCCGCGCCGACGGGCACCGCGGGTGGAAGCGGCATCCCGAAGGGAGATCCAACGCCGGGGGAGGCTCTCCCGCCAGCGCGCGTCCGGCGAGGAGTGCCGCGGAATACGGGTGCCGGGGGCCGGCGAAGAATTCTTCGGCCGGCGCCTCCTCCACGAGCCGGCCCGCATAGAGCACGGCCACCCGGTCGGCGACGCTCCGGATCGCCTCCATGTCGTGCGAGATGAAGAGGTAGGCCACGCCCGTCCGCTCGCGAAGCTCGAGGAGCAGGTTGAGCACGTTCGCCCGCGCCGAGGGATCGAGGGCCGCGACCGGCTCGTCGCACACGACGAGGCGCGGACCCGGCGCGATCGCGCGCGCGATCGCGATTCGCTGCCGTTCTCCCCCGGAGAAGTCCCGGGGACGGCGTTGCGCCGCGGCCGGATCGAGCCCGACCGAGACGAGGAGCTCGCCGACGCGCGCGTCGAGGGCGCGTCCGGACAGCCCGCGGAGCGCGCGAAGCGGCTCGGCGATCGACTCGCCGACGCGGAGCCGCGGGTCGAGCGAGGTCGCCGGATCCTGGAAGACGATCTGAACGTCCTTCCGCGCGCGCCGGAGCGCCTTTCCCGAGAGGGCGAGCCAGTCGACGCCGTCGAGCCGGATCTCGCCGGCGCTCGGCTCTTCGAGGCGGGCGACGATCATCCCGAGCGTCGTCTTGCCGCTTCCCGATTCCCCCGCGACCGCCAGCGTCTCGCCCGGCCCGAGCGTGAACGAGACGTCGTCGAGCGCTTCCGCCCCGCGCCGCGTCCGGAATGCCCCGCCGGAGACGAAAGTCTTCGAGAGCCCCTCGACGCGGAGGATCGGCTCGGTCATGCCGCCTCGGGCGCGTACAGGAAGCAGCGCGCTCGGGAGGCGCCGGCGGGATAGAGCTCCGGCTTCTCTTCCCCGCACCGCCCGAAGACCTGGGGACAGCGGGGCGCGAATGCGCAGCGGGGCGCGGCGCGATCGGCGAGCGCCGGGGGAGCGCCGGGGATCGCGGGAAGGCGCCGGCGCGGCGTCCGCGCCGCCGCCGACGCGGCGAGCGCGGCCGCGTACGGGTGCCGCGGCGTCCGCGCGAAATCCGCGCCCGAGGCTTCCTCGACGATCCTCCCGGCGTAGAGAACCGAGACGCGGTCGCATTCCGCGGCGCGGCGAAGGTCGTGCGTGACGTGCAGGAGCGCGAGGCCGCGCTCCCGGCGCAGCCGGTCGATGAGCGCGACGACCTGCGACGCGAGCGGCGGATCGAGCGCCGCGGTGGGCTCGTCGGCGATCAGCACGCTCGGATCTCCCGCGAGAGCCGCGGCGATCATCACGCGCTGGCGCATCCCGCCGGAGAGCGCATGCGGCGGGTCGTCGAAACGGCGCGCGGCCTCCGCGAGCCCGGCCTCCTGGAGGAGCGCGATCGCTCGGGCGCGCGCCTCTCGCGCGCCCGACGCGCTGTGCCGCCGCACGGCCTCCGCCACCTGCGAGCCGACCGACCGGACGGGATCGAGGGCGTCGAGCGGCTCCTGGAAAACCCACCCGATCGCGCCGCCGCGGCGCGGCGCCATCTCGCGCTCGGGTATCCGCAGCAGGTCGACGCCGTCGAGGAGGACCGCCCCCGCTCGAACCCGCGCGGCGGGGGGAAGGAGGCGCATCACCGCGCGCGCCAGCAGCGTTTTCCCGCCGCCGCTCTCCCCCACGAGGGCCCGCGACTGCCCGGGGGCGAGATCGAACGACACGCCGTCGAGCACCGGAAACGTCCCCCCGCCGGTCTCGAGCACGACCGTCAGGTCCCGCACGGAAAGGGAGGCGGTCACCGTCCCGACGGGCTCTCGAGCGCCTTCACGCGCGCGGAGACGTCGCGGTAGTTCGAGTTCTGCCCGTAGATCTCGAGATAGATCTCGTAGGCGCGCGCGGCATCCCCCCTCTGCTCGAAGACGTCCGCGAGGTCGTATTGGAGTCCCCAGCGCTCCTCGTCGCGGATGCCGGGGCTCTCGAGGCCCTTCTGGAACCACTGGATCGCGAGAGGCGCGAGCCCCTTCTCCATGAAGCAGAGGCCGAGCATGCTGCAGCACTCGACGGAGCGCGCGGGGTCCTTCGCGGCGATCTGGAACTCGCCGATCGCCTCGTCGGTCAGGCCCATCTCCTTGTACGCGATCCCGAGGTTGTAGTGCGTCTCGTAGTCCTCGGGCGAGAGCTGCTGCTCGACGCCGCGCTTGAATTCCCGGAAGATTTCCTCGAGCGAGACCTCCTCGCCGGCCCCCTCGAGCAGCGGCGCCTCCGGCGTCTCCTCCTCCTCGAGCTCCTTCTCCAGCTCGG
>DATFVB010000271.1 GCA_035260525.1 Thermoanaerobaculia bacterium | reverse complement strand
GGTCTCGTACGTTTCGGCGTTCTTCCGGTTGTCCCAGAGGCTGATGAAATGCGCGCCCTTCGGATTGACGAGCGTGACTTCCTCTTCGAAACCGTTCTGCTTGCGGAGCATCGGAACGACTTCCTTCTCGAAGAGTTTCGTGAATTCGGTTTCCTTGCCGCTCTTGATCTGGAAATGGACGTTGCGTGCGAACTTCATGTGGCTTCTCCTGATTCCTTGAGCATGTGTTCTTCATCGGGAAACCCGAAACGGAGGGCCGACTTCGACAAGGTACCGAATGCGGCTTGGACCTCTGAAGGATCTCCAGCATAGCACGGATCGCGCTGGATCCGGTCGATGCGCCGCAATGATTTTGATTTGTTCTCCGAGCGATTCCATGCCCGATCGAGTGAGCATGGAAAACGCTTGACGACGGCGCTTTCTTCATGCGTCGTTGGAATTTCCGGGACGCGAGGCCAAATCTTTATTTCCCCGTTTCCTGTAGCTCTCGCGACGGCCCCGCGCTTACCGCGTCCGGGACCGGGCCGTCGAGGTGATCGCCGGTTTGATCGTGATGCGCTCCTTCACGACGGGATGGCGCGAGGTTGCGGCGGGCGGCGGACCGCCGAAGTTCCCGGCGGGTCTGTTCATCGTCGGCCGGGCGTCGGGCGCGCTCGGGTTCGCGTGGGCGCAGAGGCGGGCCGCGCGGAGCGGACCGATCGGTCCAGCGGGTTGAGCCGAGGCTCCAAGGAACGATAGCCTTCGTCGGCGGCGATCGGCGGCAGGAAGACGCCCGCGCCGTAGCGCCATGATATCGTCGCCGAAAGTTCTCGAGGTCTACGGGGGGCCCCATGGAATCGCTGGTCGGACAGACCGTCGCGCATTACAAGATCGTGGGTTTGCTCGGTGCCGGCGGCATGGGCATGGTCTACGAAGCCGAGGATGCCGACCTCGGCCGGCACGTCGCGGTCAAGGTCCTCTCCGCGAGCCTGCAGGACGACCTTCCGATGCTCGAGCGATTCAAGCGCGAGGCGCGGGCGGCCTCCGCCTTGAACCACCCGGGCATCTGCACGGTCTATTCGATCGAACAGCACGAGAGCCGCCCGTTCATCGTGATGGAGCTCATCAAAGGGACGACGCTCGCCGAGAAGATGGGGCGGCATCCCTTCGAGATCCGCCAGCTCCTCGACTACGGGATCCAGATCGCGGACGCCCTCGAATCCGCCCACTCGAAGGGCATCGCGCATCGGGACCTGAAGCCCGCCAACCTCATGGTCAACGACCGCGGCCAGGTGAAGATCCTCGACTTCGGTCTCGCGAAGGTCGAGGCGGGCGCCTCTGCCGCCCAGAGGGGCGAGGAGGTGTCGCAGCTCGTCACCGCGATCGGGAGCGGGCCGCTCACGACCGCCGGGACGGTGATGGGGACCGTTCACTACATGTCGCCCGAGCAGACGCGGGGGCAGCTCACCGACGCGCGCACCGACCTGTTCTCTCTCGGCGCGGTGCTCTACCAGATGGCGACCGGCGAGATGCCGTTCCAGGGCGACACCGACGCGGTCGTCTTCGAGGCGATCCTGAATCGCGCCCCGAAGCCGCTTTCCGAGGTCAATCCGTCGATGCCCGCCGAGCTCGGGCAGGTCCTCGAAAAGGCGCTCGAGAAGGACCGGCAGCTCCGGTACCAGTCGGCGACGGACCTCAAGACCGACCTCCTGCGACTCAAGCGCAAGCTCGAGTCGGGGCAGCGGCGCGCCGCGGAGCTCTCGGACTCCCGCCCCGGCGTCCGACCGGCGGAGAAGTCCGTGGCCGTCCTGTACTTCGAGAACCTGGGCGGCCCGAAAGAAGACGAGTACTTCCGCGACGGGATCACGGAAGACATCATCACGGAGCTCTCGAAGATCGAGGGGCTGCGGGTCAACCAGCGCTCGATGGTCCTCCAGTTCCGCGACAAGCCGGTCGTCGCCTCCCAGGTCGGGCAGCAGCTCGGCGTGGCGTACGTCCTCGAAGGGAGCCTGCGGCGCGCCGGCGACCGCCTCCGCATCACCGCGAAGCTCGTCGAGACCGCTTCGGGATACGCCGTCTGGTCCGAGCGGTACGACCGCGAGATGAAGGACGTCTTCGAGGTGCAGGACGAGATCGCCCGCAGGATCGCCGAGGCGCTGCGGATCAAACTGTCGCGGCAGGAGCAGGACGCGATCGCGTCCAAGCCGACGGACAACCTGCAGGCGTACGACCTCTATCTCCGGGGCCGCAGCTACGCGCGGCGCCTGACGCGGCAGGACCTCGAGTTCGCGCTGCAGATGCTCGAAAACGCCGTCTCCCAGGACCCCCATTTCGCGCTCGCCTACGCCGCGATCGCGAACGTCTGCGCCTATTACCACGCCCATTACGCGCGCGAAGACGCGTGGATGCAGCGGGCGCGCGCGGCGGCAGAGCGAGCGATGACGCTCCATCCGGGGCTCCCGGAGGTGATGGTCGCCCAGGCCTGGATCCTGTACGCGAAGGGGCAGTACGACGAGATGGTCGTGATCCTCCGGAACGTGATCGCCCGGAAGCCCGACTGCGAAGGCGCGTACTACCTGTTGCTCCGCGGCCTGTACGCTTCCGGTAAGTACCAGGATGTCGCCAACATCGCCGAGGCTGCCGTCGAAGCGAGCGGCACCGACTACAACGTGTACGTCCCGATCGCGAATTCGCTCAGCGCGCTGGGAAAGATGGAGGCGGAAAGCAACTTCCGCCAGCGGGTCATCCAGGCCCTGGAAGCGCAGCTGCGCGAGATTCCGGACGACGCCCGCGCCCGGATCCTCCTCGGCGCCTATTACGCCGAGGACGGCCGGGTGGACGACGCGATGCGCGAGTCGAATCTCGCGATGACGCTCCGGCCGAACGAAGCGCTCGTGTTCTACAACGCCGCCTGCACCTTCTGCACGATCAACAGGAAGCCCGAGGCGCTCGATGCGATCGCGAAGGCCTGGCGCGCCGGGTTTCGGGACTCGGACTGGGCCAGACGCGATCCGACTCTCGCGCTGATCCGCGGGGAGCCCGAGTTCCAGAAGCTCTACCCGGAAAAGCCCGCGGCAGGGTAGGCCGCCCGGTCGAACGAGGAGGATTTCCATGGAATCGCTGGTCGGCAAGACCGTCGCGCATTACAAGATCATCGGCCTGCTCGGCTCGGGCGGCATGGGCATGGTGTACGAAGGGGAAGACACGGACCTCGGCCGGCACGTCGCGATCAAGGTCCTCTCCGCCGACCTCCAGGACGATCTCCCGATGCTCGAGCGGTTCAAGCGCGAAGCGCGCGCGGCCTCCTCGTTGAACCACCCGAACATCTGCACGGTCTATTCGATCGAGCAGCACGAGGGACGCCCGTTCATCGTGATGGAGCTGATCCGCGGGGCCACGCTCGGCGAGAGGATGGGGCGGCATCCCTTCGACGTCCACCAGCTCCTCGATTTCGGAATCCAGATCGCCGACGCGCTCGAGTCCGCCCATTCGAAGGGAATCGCGCACCGGGACATCAAGCCCGCGAATTTCATGGTCAACGACCGGGGGCAGGTGAAGATCCTGGACTTCGGGCTCGCGAAGGTCGAGGGGGGAACGGCCACCCAGAAGGGGGAGGAAGTCTCGCAGCTCGTGACGGAGGTGAAGTCGGGGCCGCTGACCGTGGCCGGGACGGTTCTCGGTACGGTCCACTACATGTCGCCGGAGCAGGCGCGCGGTCAGCTCACGGACGCGCGCACCGACCTCTTCTCCCTCGGCGCGGTGCTCTACCAGATGGCGACCGGGGAGACGCCGTTTCCGGGCGACACGGACGCCGTCGTCTTCGAGTCGATCCTGAATCGCGACCCGAAGCCGCTCGCCGAGGTCAATCCGTCGATGCCGCAGGGACTCGGTCAGATTCTCGAGAAGGCGCTCGAGAAGGACCGGCAGCTCCGGTACCAGACGGCGACGGAGTTGAAGACCGACTTGCTGCGGCTGAAGAAGAAGCTCGACTCCGGTCAGCGCCGGGCGGCGGGAATGTCGGACTCCAAGGCCGGAGCCGAGAAGGCCCCCGAGAAGTCGGTGGCGGTCCTCTACTTCGAGAACCTGAGCGGGGCCAAGGAGGACGAGTATTTCCGCGACGGGATCACCGAGGACATCATCACGGAGCTCTCGAAGATCGAGGGGCTGAAGATCAACCCGCGGTCGATGGTGCTCGCGTTCCGCGACAAGCCGGTGACCTCCTCGCAGGTGGGGCAGCAGCTCGGCTCGTCGTACGTCCTCGAAGGGAGCATCCGCCGCGCCGGCGACCGTCTCCGGATCACGACGCAGCTCGTCGACGCGGCGTCGGGGTACCCGGTCTGGTCGGAGCGGTACGACCGAGAGATGAAGGACGTCTTCGAGGTGCAGGACGAGATCGCGCGGAAGATCGCGGAAGCGCTGCGCATCAAGCTGTCGCGGCAGGAGCAGGAGGCGATCGCCGCGAAGCCCACGGACAACCTCCAGGCGTACGACCTTTACCTGCGGGGGCGCAGCTACGCCCGGCGGCTCACGCGCCAGGATCTCGAGTTCGCGCTCCAGATGCTGGAGAACGCCGTCACCCAGGACTCGAATTTCGCGCTCGCCTATGCGGCGATCGCGAACGTGTGCGCCTATTACCACGCCCACTATGCCCGGGAGGACGTGTGGATCCACCGGGCGCGCGCCGCCGCCGAGCGCGCGATGACCCTCCAGCCCGACGTCCCGGAGGTGATGGTCGCGCAGGCCTGGATCCTCTATGCCCGGGGGCAGTACGAGGAGATGGTCGCGATCGTGCGAAGCGTCGTCGCCCGGAAGCCGGACTGCGAGGGCGCCTATTACCTCCTGCTTCGCGGCCTGTACGCCTCGGGGAAATACCAGGAAGTCGCGAGCATCGCGGAGCAGGCGATCGAGGCGAGCGGCACCGATTACAACGTGTACGTCCCGATCATGAACTCCCTCGGTGCGCTCGGAAAGAGCGAAGCCAAGAAGAACGTCCGGCAGCGCCTGATCCAGGCCATGGAGGCTCATGTTCGCGAGATTCCGGAAGACGCGCGCGCGCGCGTCCTTCTCGGCGCGTACTACGCGGAGGAGGGGCGCGAGGACGACGCGATGCGCGAGAGCAACCTGGCGATGCTGCTCCGCCCGAACGAGGCGATGGTCCTCTACAACGCCTCGTGCACGTTCTGCACGCTCAACAAGAAAGCCGAGGCGCTCGACGCGCTGACGAAGGCCTGGCGCGCCGGTTTCCGGGATTCGGACTGGGTGCGCCGGGATCCGGACCTGAGCCTCATCCATGGAGAGCCGGAGTTCGAGAAAATGTACCCGGAGAAAGCCGCGGGGGGCTGATCCGCCTTCGCTCCTTTGGAGCTTCCGCCTTCGCTAAAGCTTCGGCGGACCAGTCGGCGCGACAAGTCGGCGCGACGACGTCCGCCTTCGCTTACGACATGTATCCGAAGAATGCCGATCCCGACACGTCCATGCCTTACGTGATGTGGGCGGGAACCCCGTACCCGCACCTGATGGCTCCCGTGAAATAGCCCGTCCCTTCCGGCGAGCGGCCGGCGGCGGCCGCTCGCCGTTCCATCTCCAGGCGTGCCATCACGGGACAGCAGGAGAAATGGGCGTTGCCGGGCGGCGGCGGCGTCAGTGCGGCTCTTCGCGAAAGCCGCGGGAGGGGACCCAGCCGCCGTGTTCCAGCAGTCGTCCGACCTCGTCTTCGGCAGGAGCGCCGGGAGCCGCCGCCCGACAACGGGCCAGCAGGTCCTGGTTGCGCGGCGGGTTCGGGTGATGCGCGACGAGGCGCCGCGCGATTTCCAGGGCGGCCGCAAACTTCCGCTCGGTCAGGAGAAGCTCCGCGAAGCTCGTGAGCAGCTCCTCGCGGAAGGGATCGAGGTCGAGCGCCTCGCGGTACTGGACGAGCGCGCGTCTGCGCCACAGGGGGTTGCGGGACAGGGCCCCGCCGAGCTGGAAGCGGTACTCGATGTTGTACGGGAAGAGGCGCACGCATTCCTGGAGGCGGACGATGGCGGCGTAGAAGTCCCCGTGCGCGAGAGACACCATCGCCTCCGTGTAAGCGCCGCGGGCGATTTCGTCGCGCGCCTCCGGGTCCAATTCCGCGGGCGCGTCCCACGGGTCGTCCGGCGGGAGGAAGGGCACGTCGTCGCGCGGCCGATTGGCCGCCGCGTCTCCGGATGGGGATGCCGGCACGAATTCGACCAATCCGCACGCCATGAGCGTGTAGAGCGTCTGCGCGGATTCCGAGCGGGAGCGGCCGAGCCGAAGGATGTCGCGGAGCCGGGTCTTCCCGTCGCAAAGCGACAGGAAATACGCTTCTTCGGAGCTCAATCGGAGCGACTGGATCTCGGTCGTGAGCGGGGTCGCTCGGCCGAAACACGCCGGATCGCCGAGAGCGCCGGCGCCGGGATCGCCTCCGCCTTCGCGCCGCACTCCCTCGATGATCAGGGCCGCGGTCGGCAGATCGACCGCGACGTCGGAATCGAGACGTCCATGCGAAGGGAGAAACGCGAAGTCGCCGTCCCGCCACGAGAAGCAGGAAAAGAAGATCTCCTCGAAGTGCCGCCGGGTCTCGGCGTCCAGGACGTCCCGGCTCACCAGTCCCTTCTCGACGAGGGACTTTCCGATGCGTCCCCCGCGGCCGCCCTTCACCGAATGGACGGCGTCCTCGAAGTCCTCTTCGTCGAGGACGCCGTGGATGAGGAGCGCGTCGCCCAGTCGCATGCCGGCGCGGGTCGAGTTCGCCGCTTTCAGCTCGCCGTCGACGAAGAACAGATGGATCCGCTCGGAGGGACGAGACAGAGTCAGCGTCCCCTTCGCGCGTCTCTGGACGATCCGATGCAAAACGATCGGAACGGTGGTCTCCCGCAGGGTTCCGCCGAAACAGAGCGCAGAATGCAAATTTGCCCCCGGTATGCGCAAAGAGTCTACCAGATGATCCCGTTGCCCGCGCGGAAGGCAGCCTACCGCGCATCGCCCGGCTCGCGCTTGATTCAATCGACCCAATGGTCGAGGTCGATCCGGTGAGCGGCTGCCGGAGTGGAACGAGGCAACCGAGGCCACGAATCCGCTAGTCTTGCCGGGTGGGCTCGCTCGCCGTCGGCAACCCTTCCCTGACCGTCGCGCTCGCGCTTCTGGCCGGCATGATCTGCCAGACGATCGCCCGGCACCTGAAGCTCCCCGGCATCGTGCTGCTGCTCTTCGCCGGCGTCGTGCTCGGTCCGGACGTCCTCGGCATCATCCGGCCGGAGGTCCTCGGGAGTGCGCTCCGCGCGCTCGTCGGCTTCGCCGTCGCCGTCATCCTGTTCGAGGGCGGCATGAGCCTGAGCCTGAAACGGCTGCGGAAGGAAGCCGCCGGAATCCGGCGGCTCGTGATCTACGGGACGCTGCTCACGGCCGCCGGCGGATTCGCGATCGCGCGCACGGTCCTGCGATGGGAATGGAGGCCGGCGCTCCTGTTCGGGACGCTGGTGATGGTCACCGGGCCGACCGTGGTGACGCCGCTGCTGCGCCTCGTGAAGGTCAACGCGACCATCTCGACGGTGCTCGAAGCCGAGGGGATCTTCGCCGACGCCTTCGGCGCGATGGTCGCCGTCGTCGCCCTCGAGATCGCGCTTCGTCCGACGGGAGGGTCGATCGTGCGCGGCTTCGCGGAAATCGGCTTCCGTCTCGGAAGCGGCGCGGCGATCGGGGCGGCGACGGGCGCGCTGATCGCCGTGCTGCTGAAATTCGAGCGGCTGGTGCCGAGCGGCCTGGAAAACGTGCTCACGCTGGCGATGGCGATCGCCCTCTACCACGCGTCGAACGCCGTCGTCCGTGAAAGCGGCATCGCGGCGGTGATCGCGGGAGGAATGGTCGTCGGCAACGTCCGCACGGCCGTGCTCGCCGACCTGCGCGAGTTCAAGGAGCAGCTGACGGTCATGCTCATCGGGCTCCTCTTCGTCCTGCTGGCGGCCGACGTCCGGCTCGCGGAGGTCCGCCGGCTGGGCCGCGCCGGGATCGCGACCGTCGTCCTGCTGATACTGGTCGTCCGCCCCCTGTCGGTGCTGATCTCCACCGCGGGCACGGGATGGTCGCGCCGCGAGAAGGCGCTTCTGTGCTGGATCGCGCCGCGCGGCATCGTGGCGGCGACCGTCGCGTCGCTCTTCGCCGAACGGCTGGAGGACGCCGGCATCGCGGGCGGGCCGGCGCTCCAGGCGATGGTGTTCCTCGTGATCGCGGCGACGGTCGTCGCCGCCGGGACGACCGGCGGACTCGTCGCGCGGCTTCTCGGCCTGCGGCGGCCGAGCCAGAACGGTTATGCGCTGCTCGGCGCGAATGCGGCGGGAATGGCGCTGGCGCGCCTTCTGCGCGAGCGCGGCGAGGAGGTCGTCGTGATCGACGCGAACCCGCAGGCGTGCCGCGCGGCGGAATCGGACGGTTTCCGGGTGCTGTTCGGGAGCGCGCTCTCGGATGCGCTGCTCGCGAGGGCCGAGCTCGACACGCGCGCCGGCGTGATCGCCGCGACCACGAACGAAGAGGCGAACGTCCTGTTCGTGAGAGTCGCGCGGCGCCGGTACAAGGCCCCCCGGGCGTGGGCCGCCCTCCGGAGCGGCCAGAAGAGCGTCACTCCGGCGATGGTCGTGGACGCGGGGGGCGCGGTGCTCTTCGGCGGGGCCCGCCGCGTCGATCAATGGATCGCGGCGCTCGATCGCGGCGCGGCGGCGATCTCGCACTGGACGCGCGCGAGCGACGGCGAGATCTTTCTCGCCGGTCTGGCCGGCGAAGACGACCCGGAATGGGGCGCGCTTCCTCTCGCCGTCACCCGGGGCGGGAAAGCCGTCCCGGCGGCCGACGACGTCCCGGTGCGGCGGGGGGACGAGCTCGCGCTGGCGATCGCGGACGATCGCCGGCAGCAGGCCGAAGCGCGTCTCGAGGAGCGCGGCTTTTCGCGCTCCGATCGAACGGCGAGCGAGAAGACCGCCTGAGATCCCGGGCTTCCGACGGGACATCGAGGAGCGATTCGGTCGAGCGACGGAGCGCGGCCGGCGGTGAATCACTCCGGCCGGCCGCGGGAGCGGTAGACTCCCGGGAGTGACCGAGACTCTTCGCCACTTCATC
>DATFVB010000270.1 GCA_035260525.1 Thermoanaerobaculia bacterium | reverse complement strand
CCAAGCCGCCCGAAACAGCGGCGGCGCCCAAGCCGCCCGAAACAGCGGCGGCGCCCAAGCCGCCCGAAACAGCGGCGGCGCCCAAGCCGCCCGAAACAGGGGCGCCGAAACCGCCCGCGCCCGCCGCCACGGCGAAGCCGGCCGAGCCCAAGCCCGCGCCGTCGCCCGCGGTCGCGCGGAGCGAGAGCCCGCAGGAGAAGGAACGTCCCACGCCGGCGCGTCCGGCCGAAGCTCCGGCAGCTGCCCCGGCCGCTTCCGGGCAGGCCGCGAGCTTCGAGGAGCGCGTGCGCACCCGCTCGTCTCCCCTCGTCCGGAAGATCGCGCAGGAGAACGCGGTCGCGATCGCCGAAGTCGAGGGCACCGGGATCGCGGGCCGAGTCACGAAGAACGACATCCTGTCGTTCATCGACAACCGCAAGAGCGCGCCGCGGCCGGAAGCGGTCCCGAGCCGGCCGTCGGCCGTCCCCTCTCCCGCTCCCGCCGGGAGCGGCGCCCCGGTCCCGCGCGGCGACCGCGATGAGATCGTCCCGATGTCGGTCATGCGCCGCAAGATCGCCGAGCGGATGGTGGAATCCCGCCGGACCTCCGCGCACGTGGCGACGGTCTTCTCGATCGACTACACGGCCGTCGAGAAGCTGCGGCGCGAGCACAAGGCCGCCTTCCTGGAGAGCAACGGCGTCAAGCTGACCTACATGCCCTTCATCTTCCAGGCGCTCACGGGAGCGCTCAAGAAATTCCCGGACCTGAACGCGTCGGTCGACGGCGAGGAGATCGTGTACCACAAGGACGTCCACCTCGGGATGGCGGTGGCCCTCGACTGGGGTCTGATCGTCCCGGTCATCAAGAACGCCGACGAGAAGTCGATCCTCGGGCTCGCCCGGGCCGCCAACGACCTCGCCGATCGCGCGCGGTCGAAGAAGTTGAAGCCCGACGAGGTCTCGGGCGGCACGTTCACCGTCACGAATCCCGGCGTCTACGGGTCGCTCTTCGGGACACCGATCATCGTGCAGCCGCAGGTCGCGATCCTCGGCGTCGGGACGATCGAGAAGCGGCCGGTCGTCGTCGAGGACGCCGCCGGCAACGATGCGCTCGCGGTGCGGACGATGGGGTATCTCTCGCTGTCGTTCGATCACCGGCTGATCGACGGCGCCGTCGCCGACCAGTTCATGGCGGAGATCAAGAAGACGCTGGAGGCCGGGAGCTTCTCGCTCGCCTGATCGGACCCGCGTGACCGAAGGCGCCGCCGCGATCTCCCTTCCCCGCCGGGAGAAGCTCGCCCTCTTCGGGCTCGCCCTGGCCGCCCGCGCCGCGGCGGTCGCCGTTCTCGGCGGCGGCGTGCCGCGTTTCGGGGATTCGGCGGCGTACGTCCGGGCGGCGGAGACGTTCTGGAAGACGGGGACCTACCCGTCCCGGACCGATCTCGCCCTCTTCCGCCCGCCCGGCTATCCCGTTTTCCTCGCCCTCTCGACCTGGGGACGCCCCGACCGGATCGCATGGGACCTCGCCTGGAACGTCGTCCTCGGTGCGCTGTCGGTGCTGGTGCTCGCGTCGCTCGCCGGGCGCGTCGCCGGCTCGCTGCGGGCCGCCCGGTTCGCCGGCGTCGCCGCCGCGCTCCATCCGCCGTTGCTGATCCTCTCGGCGGACGTGCAGAGCGAGCCGCTCTTCCTCCTGCTCCTCCTCGCGGCCGGGTTCCTCCTCCTCGTCTCCGTCGACCGCCCCTCCTCGGGATGCGGGCTGCTCTCGGGCGCCGCTCTGGCCCTCGCCGCGCTCACGCGTCCCTCGGCGCTCGCCCTCGTCCCGCTGCTGGCAGCCCCGCTGTTCGACCGCCGTTTTCCCGCCGCCGTGAGGCGCTCGCTCGCGGCGTCGGCTCTCTTCGGCTTGTGCGCCGTGCTCCTCCCGTGGACGGCGAGGAACGCCTTCCGCTTTCACGCGCTCCTCCCCGTGAACGACGGCGGCGCCCTCGTTTTCTGGCAGGGGAATTCCGCCTGGGCGGTCCGCTACGATGATGCGCGGAGCGCCGCCGAGATGGAACGATGGAGCCGCGACTTCAACGAGAGCGTGGAACGGCCGGAGATTCCGGGCGCCGCCGACCCGAACCCGGCGGTCCGGGCGCGGGCGTTCCGCGACGCGGCCCTGGGCTGGATCCGGGCGCATCCGCGCGAGGAGCTCGGGGTGCTGCGGGCGAAGGTGAAGGACTGGCTGCGGCCCGGGGCGGACCCGCGATTCTGGCCGCGCGGCGTGGTCCTGGCGTCGGCCGCCGGGTACGCGGCGCTGGCGGTCCTCGCGGCGGCGGGGCTCGCCAGGGCGCCGCGCCGCGGCGTGGCGGCGCTGGCGATCGTCGTGCTGGCGGTCTCGATGGCGGCGCACGTCGCGACGATCGTGGCGCTGCGGTATCGGGTCCCGTACTGGGACCCGGTCCTCCTCCTCTACGCTTCCGCTTCGGCGGCGAGGGTTCTCCGGCGGCAGGCCGCATGAAGCGCGTCGACGTTCGATGGCTCGGCCGCGTCGAATACGGCGCGGCGCTCGCTCTTCAGGCCGAGGCCGCCGACCGCTGCGCCCGCACGGGAGAGGAGACCCTCCTCCTCCTCGAGCACGATCCGGTCTTCACGCTGGGCCGGAACGCCTCGCGCGCCGACGTTCTCTTCAGCCCCGAACGATGCGCGGAGCTCGGAATCTCCGTGTTCGAGGCCAACCGCGGAGGGAAGGTCACGTATCACGGCCCCGGCCAGCTCGTCGGTTATCCGATCGTCGACCTCTCGCCGGACCGCCGCGACGTGAAGCGCTACGTCCGCGACCTCGAGGAGACGATCATCCGGGTGCTTTCCCGGTGGGGAATCGCCGGAGTACGCAGCCCGCTCGAGGAACGCGTCACGTCGGTCTGGATCGGCAACGACAAGATCGCGGCGATCGGCGTTCACATCGCCCGATGGATCACGACCCATGGCTTCGCGCTGAACGTCACGACGGACCTCGCGCATTTCCTCGGGATCGTCCCCTGCGGGATCACCGACGGCGGCGTGACCTCGATCGAGCGGCTGACCGGGGCGCGTCCGCCGGTCGAGGAGGTCGCCCGGGCCTACGCGCCGGCCTTCGCCGAGGTCTTCGAGCGCTCCGCGGAGTGGGCCGACGGCCCGGACTGGCGGACCCCAAAAAAATAGCGGAGGCCACGACGCCTCCGCTATCGGGATGCCGAAGATCGGAAGGGTTAGGGCGTGACCTTGCTCACGAACGTTCCCCAGTTCGCGTAGATGAATCTCTCCCGGTCCGGGATGTATTCGGTCGCGAGCCAGATGTCGCCGTTCTCGTCCGACACCGCCGCCGAATAATCGCCCCACCGGCCGACGCGGTTTCCGCCGAACGCGGAGTAGCCGCTGAAGCCGTCGTCGGGCGCCGCGCCGGGAGCCTCGAGCATCAGCGGCCCGACGCCGTTGACCGCGTCGATCCTCGCCCACGCCGCGCCGGGATAGAGGCCCGGCCCGACCACGCTGAACGAAACGACTCCCTGACCGGCGGCGTTCACGCCGATCGACGGGAAGATCGCGCTCTGGTTGTTGACCGCGATGTATCCCTGATGGGAGACGGAAGGATCGAAGGAGCCGGCGTCGGGGAAGTTCGGGCTCACCGCGAAGTAGGCGATCCCCGTGCGGGTCGGCCCGTTCTTCGTCTTGACGACGGTGTTCAGGCCGGACCAGAGCAGGCCGTTGGCGAAGACCACCTGGTTCATGCGGTCGTCGTTGGACTGGACGAGCTCTTCGTGCTCCTTGTCGTAGAAGGGCGCGAAATAGCCGTCCGCCAGCGCGTCGCGCAGAGGGAGCGGTCCCGTCTTCTGCTGGTTCGCCGGAGGCGCGCCGTAGACCTCGCTGGCGATGGTCTGTTCCTGAAGCGCGAGGAGCGACGGGTCGGTCGAGATGTTGCTCGACCCCGTCATCGCCCATGCGGCGATCCGGTTGTCGAGAGTGTTGAAGAATTCGAGAGCGCTCAGGAAGTACTGAGTCCCGCCGTTCGAAAGATCGTAGCTTCCGCCGGGGGGAACGCTCGCCGGCTGGATCGAATACGCGATTCCCTCTTCCAGCGATCCGGGGGAAAAAAGGACGACATTGGGGCTCGCGCCCGCTTCGATCGCCGCCTTGTCGATCGCGTAGATCTGGGCACCGTTGAACGTTGAGCCGAATTCGTTCGTGCTCACGTAGAAGGCGTAGGCGTCCGCGCCGATGAGAGGCTGGTCGCCGAAGCACGGGCAGCCGGCGTGCGTCGGGGTCCCGTTCGTTCCGTCGTTCGTCGTGTCGATCTCGTACACCTTGTAATTGAACGGATCTCCAGGGGCGCTGACGGCGATGACGATGAAGGAATGGCTGCCGAGACCGAGATACGTGATGAACCACTGTCCCGTATCGGCGTCGTAGTAGCACCGCGGATCGGTGGGATCGAGGTTCGCGTCGAAAAATGAGAGAGGAATGGCGTTTCCGGCGCCGAAGAGGTTCTCACCGGTCGCCGAATCGAAATAGGTAAACGCGGAATTGATGGCCTCGACGACGAGCCCGCCGCCGACCGTCAGGCCCTGGTCCGGCGGCTCGAAAACGAATCCGCTGGCGAAACCCTGGTCGACGTCGTTCAATCCGTCGAAGCCGAAGCCTCCGGAGACCGGGGAAAGACTGCTCCCGGCCGGGGTCGGAACGCCGGACGAAGGGACGCGCGCCGATTTCACCGTTCCGGAGACGAATCGCTGGAACGAACTGTTCTGCGTGGGCGCTTCGCGAAGCCGGGTCGGCTCGTCCATGCTGATCGTGGGCGTATGAAGAAGGCTGACCTCTCTGAAGTTGACCACTTTCGTCACGGCACGCGTGGCCGCGATCGAGGGTGCCGGGGCCGCGGCGGCCGATCCCGCGAACAGGCCGAACGGAACCGACGCGAGGACGAGGAACCCAATGAAACCGAATCGACCAACCCTTGAGTTCTGGATCTCCATCCGCCAACTCCTTCCTGTAATGGCCGTTAGGCTAAAAGCGATCTCCGCGCCCGCGAGCGAGAGCAACTCTCCGATAGCGACAAGCTATCGAACCGCGCGAATAGCGTCAAGAGATCATTTGTCGTGAAACGCTCGCCAATGAAATTCGGCGCCGGCGGCTCACTCGAGCATCCGCCGGACGGTCTTCTTCTCGGCGTAGCGCTCGGCGACGTGCGGGTCGTAGGGGCGATGCCGCGGGTTGAGCGGGACCTCCCGGTACTCGGTGTCGCAGGAGTAGCAGATCGTGACGGGCTTGATCGTGAACGCGAGCACCCAGTCGATCAGGACCGTCGCGAGCAGCACGGGCGTGAACCAGATCCATCCGAATTTCCAGCCGACGACGAGCGCCGCCGCGATCGAGAGGAGCATGATCGCGCAGCCGATCCGCTGGTCGAAGTCTCTCTGGACGAAGAACGCGCGGCGCCCGCAGGTTCCGCAGCGCTCGACCGGGCCTCCCCGGCGCGACGCGTCGTCGGGCGCGTACGTCCAGGAACGGCCGCAGCGAGAGCAGGCGCCCTCCGCCGGCGCCGCCCCGGCGAGCTCCGAGGAGGCGAGGCAGTCGGGGCAGTAGCGCCGCACCCTCACGCCGGGAACCGCGTGAGCACCGTCAGATAGGAGGCGAGGAGCTCGCCGACGAGGACGAAGATCAGCGCCACGTACAGCAGCCCCGTCGCGGCCTGGTTGGACCGCATCTTCGAGGTCTGGAACACGTAGTACGACAACGCGAGCGGCCCGGCGATCCCCCACAGGATCCGGAAGAGGAAGAAGAGGAGATCGCGGTCGAGCGACGTGAGCGCCTCCCATCCTTCGGGGTTCGGGACGACGATCGCGACGAGCCCGAGATAGAGCGCTCGCGCCACCGCGAGCGCGGCGTAGCCGGAGGCCGCACCGAAGAGCAGGCGCGCCGGGAGCGCCCGGGCGACGAGATACCAGTGGCCGAGGTTCATCGTCAGGAGCACGCTGCCGAACAGGAGCGCGCCGAGGAGCGATCCCGCGAAGATCCACCCCCGGGCTCCCGACGCGCCGGCCCCGCTCACGCGCGCGAGGAGGGCGACCTGCAGGGCGGCCGAGCCCGCGAGCCACGGAAGCGCGCGAGCCGGCCGCCCGCCGCGCGAGAGCAGGGTGTAGACGGCGAGCGCGGCGAGCGCCGGGACGGCGAGCGCCGCGGAGGAGCCGCGGGGGCGGGCGAGCGCCGCGAGCAGGAGGAACGCGGAGGCGATCGCCCCGTGGAGGACGAAGAAGCCCTTTCCGAGGACGCGGCGGGGGAAGAGGATCAGCAGAAGGCTCGTTCCCGCCGCGGCTTCCAGCAGGAACGACCCGAGCGCGTCGATCAGCATCGACGCGTCAGGAGGTCTTTTTCTTCGCGGGCGGAGCCGGCTTGGCGGGGGCCGCCGCGGGCGCCGGAGCGATCTTCCGGACCGCGGCCGTGACGCGCTCGAAGTCGGTCGCGGGGACGAGCAGGGCCTCCGGACGGTCGGCGAGCTTCACGGCGAGCTGACCCCCGCCGGCGGGCCGAATCGATGCGGCGAACGCGTCGCCCGCCGAGGTCTCCACGGTGAAGGACGCGAGCTCGGGCGCGCCGGAGATCTTCTGGAAATCGGAAGCGGACATGAAGTCCTTTCCCTCGAGCGAGCCGATCGCGGTGAGCACGTCCTCGACCGAGGCCGACGGCACGGTCTTCCCGGCTTCCTTCCACTGCGCGCCGTCGCGGTCGAATTCGCGGCGCGGCCCCCCCGTGGACCAGACGAGCTTCTTCGCGGCGAAATTGTCGAAGCGCGCGACCTTCGTCTCCCGATAGGCGTCGGCCTCCTTCGCCAGCTCGTCGGTCGCCGTCGAGTCGATCGCGAACGTCTGCCCATCGGAGCGCGCGTACACGCTTTTCCCGTCGGCGCGCGTCGCTCCGATCTCGGCGGTCACCGGCTTGCCGGCGATCGTCATCGTGACGGTGTAAAGCGGCGGCACGAGGCCGTCCCCGGCCAGGTCCGGCCGCGGGATCTTGAGGAACTCCGTGATGTTGACGGCGAGCAGGTCGTCGATGAGGCGCTCGACGGTCGCCGAGCTCGCGAGGTCGGGCGCCGGGCGCGTCATCCACCACCGGTTCTTGCGTCTCTCGAACTCGAGCCTCCCCCGCCCGCGCGCGATCGTGAGACGGGAGACGTCGAGCGCCGAGCCGGCGAAGATCTTCTTGTTCTTGTACCCGTCGACCGGTTTCAGGAGGTCGGCCGCGATCGTCGACGGGACGAAGATCGTCCGGTTCTCCCCTTTCACCCGCGCGGCGACGGTGTCGGTCCCCGGGATCTCCCGGCCGATCGAGAGGGTGTGCGACTCCGCCTTCGAGCCCTTCGCCTCGCGCGTCGACACGGTGACGACGGCGCGCGGCGCGGTCAGGCCGTAATCGGGTTCGGCGGCGCTCGCGGAGGCCTCCCCCTGCCGCGACGGGTGTGAGAGGTCCGTGACGAGCGCGGAGAGCGTGGGCCCGTCCGCCGGATAGGCGTCGGGGCGGGTCATGCGCCAGGAATCGCCGTCGCGCTCGAACGCGACGACGGTATTGTCGCGATTGATCTCGATCTTCGCGATCCTGGCCTCGTTGACGTCCCAGATCACGTCGCCTTTCTCGATCCGCTCCTGGGTCGTCGGCATCTTCCGTTCGAAGAACGCGACGAAGGCGAAAAGGACGAGGAGGATCCCGGTGAGGATCGCGAGCCGCCTCGGGCTCATCCCCGTCTCTTGGCCCAGACGCCCACGCCCGCGGCGAGCGCGAGGGCGGGAATTCCGAGAAGGCAGAGGAGGCCGATCCGGCGAAGCGTGGCGGCCGAGACGGTGAGGGCGTTCTGCTCGGGGGTCTTCGGGGCGATCCCGACGAGCTCCTCGCTGCCGACCAGCCAGTGGGCGGTGTTCAGGAACAGATTCGCGTTCGAGACGTTGGGGAGCTCGCCGTTGGCCGCGAAGTCGGAGTCCCCGTAGACCACGAGCCGCGCCTTCGCCGCCGCATCCGGGGCCGCCGGCGCCGACGCCTGAGGCCCGCGCGAGACCGCCATCGCGATCGTCACCGGGGCGGCGACGTCGGACGCGTCCTTCTTGACGGCGGAGAGGTGCTCGAGATCGGTCTCGCCCCATCCCTCGCTCGTGGTCTGAACGAGCGCGGTCGCCGTGAAACCCGCGTGCGACGCGGTCCCCGGCTGCACCGACCGGGCGAGCGGGAAGATGGCGGCCATCTTCGCGGAGGCGAGCGGGTCGACGATCTCGTGCGCCCCGTAATGGTTGGCGTAGACGGTCTCCGGGCCGATGAACGGGAGCGTGTTGCCGGTGTCGATCACGATGTCGTTGTCGAGCTTGACTCCCCAGCCGGCGAGGAGCGTTCCGAGGCCGAAATCGGCCGCCGGCCCCCCCGGGCGGGGAACGGCCGGATCGAGGAGGATGAGGACGTGCCCTCCCGAGGCGAGATATTTGTCGAGCGCGTCCCGCTCGGGCGCGAGGAACGCCGTCTGGGGGCCGGCGACGACGACGAGGTCCGCGTCCTTGGGCACCTCGCCTTTTCCGAGCGATTCCCACGTCGCGACCGTGTCGTTGTCCTTCCCGAGCAGGTCCTTCACCTCGGAGAGGCCGCGCTCGGAGGCGTCGTCGATCGACTTCTCGCCGTGGCCGGACGTGAAATAGATCTTCGGCGACTTCGCGGAGGTCACGGCGAGGATCGCCGACGTGAAGGCCTGCTCCCCCTTGAAGCTCTTGAGCGAGCCTCCCTGGCCCGGCATCCCGCTGAAGTCGTAGTCCGCCATCTCGTCCTCGGTGACGAACTTCTTCTTGCCTCCCGACTGGAAGACGATCGTCCCGGCCTTGCGGACGTCCATCTGCTGCGCCACGCTCTCGGCGAGCGCGGGGTTGCGCTCGGGATCGATCTCCTCGACCTTGATCTGCGGCGACAGCGCCCGGTACCGGTCGAGCAGCTCGCGCGTCTCCGAATAGAGCCGGTTCCGATGCGTCATGAAGGCCGTCACCCGGACGGGGGTCTTGAGGCTTCCGACGATCTTCTTCGTCGTGCTCGAAACCGAGTAGAGCTTCGCCTTCGTCCAGTCGCCGCGCGACCAGTGGCGATACCCGAGCCAGTTGACGAGCGCCCAGATCCCGACGACGACGAGGACGCTCGCCGAGAAGATCCCCGCGGCGGCCGCCCGGCGCCGCCCGCCCGTCCTCGCGCTCATTGCCCCTTCTTGGCCTCGAGCGTCGCCTGCGCGAGGTAGAGGAAGAGCGCAGCCGACGAGACGTAATAGACGATGTGGCGGGTGTCGACGACCCCGCGCGCGAAATCGTCCATGTGATCCCAGATCGTCAGGTACGAAAACGCGTCCTTGACCGCCGGGTCGTTGACGAGCGTCTGGACGAGCCCCGCGGAGAAGATCACGATGATCATCACGAACCCGAGGATCGCCGCGACGATCTGGTTCTTCGACAGGCTCGAGGCGAAGGTGCCGACCGCGAGGAAGTACGCCCCGAGCAGCAGGACGGCGAGAAGGCTCGACAGCACGATCCGAAGGTCGATCGTCATGAAGTGGTTCAGGATCAGGGCGTACGCGGCGACCGGGAGCCACAGGACGGCGTAGAAGGCGAACGCGGCGGCGAATTTCCCGAGGACGATCGTCGCCGAGGTCACCGGTGACGTCAGGAGCGTCTCGATCGAGCCGGACTTGCGCTCCTCGGAGATCAGCCGCATCGTGATCACCGGGATGAAGAAGAGCATGAAGATCCAGAAGAACGTGTTGTTGAAGATCGTCGCGAGCGGCTGGAGCGAACGGGCGCCGGGCTGGCTCAGGTATCCGAGGATCGTCGAGAAGATGAAGCCGTTGACGAACCAGAAGGCCGCGAGGACGATGTAGCCGAGCGGCGAGTAGAAATACGAGAGCCACTCGCGCCGGGCGATCGCGAAGAACTTACGCATGGGCGCTTTCCGCCTCGCCCTGGTCGCGCGTCGTCAGCCGGACGAACACGTCCTCGAGCGTCGCCGTCTCTCCCGCGAGCTCCCGCATCACCCAGCGGTTCTCGACCGCCTGGCGGAAGACCGCCTCCCGCACGTCGATTCCTTCGGCCGCCTCGATCCGGACCCGGGTCTCCCCGTCCGTTCGCGTCTCCTCGATCGCGCGGACGCCGTCGATCGCGGAGAGAACGTCGCGCGCCGGGACGTCCCCCGCGAATACCGCCCGAACGATCGACGCGCCCGAGCCGCGCCGGCGGAGCTCGTCGGGCGTCCCCTGGCCGACGATCTTCCCGCGGTCGATGATGAGGACCTGGTCGCAGACGGCCTCGACCTCCGGAAGGATGTGGGTCGAGAGGAGCACGGTCCGCTCGCGGCCGAGCTCCTTGATGAGCTCGCGGATCTTGATGATCTGCTTCGGATCGAGACCCACGGTGGGCTCGTCCAGGATCAGGATCGGCGGCCGGTGGACGAGCGCCCCCGCGAGCGCGACGCGCTGCTTGTATCCCTTCGAAAGCGTCCCCGCCGTCTTCTCGGCGACGTCGGCGATCAGGCAGCGCTCCATGACGTCGGAAACGCGCGCCGCCCGGTCGGAGCGCCGGACGCCCTCGAGATCGGCGCGGTAGGCGAGGTATTCGCGCACCCGCATCTCCGGATAGAGGGCGACGTTCTCCGGCAGGTAGCCGATCGCCGTCCGGGCGGCGATCGACTCCCGCACGACGTCGTGGCCCGCGATGCGGATCTCCCCTTCCGTCGGCGAGAGGTATCCCGCCAGCACGCGCATCGTGGAGGTCTTGCCGGCCCCGTTGGGCCCGAGGAACCCGACGATTGCGCCCTCGGGGATCGAGAAGGAGATGTCGTCGACGGCCGGAGGGCCGTAGTACTTCATCGTGAAATGGTCGACGTCGATCATCGTGCTCCACGCTCGGAGAGCAACGGGGGTGCCACCGTCCGAGCGCGCGAAGTCTAACGTGTTTTTGAGTTTGCGCAAGGAGCGCGGCGCTCCTCACGCCGAATCGTCGCCGCCGTACGCGTCATGCTGGCGCGTCCGCCGGCCGATCGCCCAACCGATTCCGAACGGCGTCTCGGCCGACCGCGCGCGCGGCGGCGGGCCGCTCCGACCCGCGGCGCAGAGCCGCGCCATGACCGCGGCGGCGGGCCGCGGAATGACCGCGGCGGTGAGCTGCGGAATGACCGCGGCGGTGAGCCGCGGAATGATATGTTCCGCGCCATGATGGATCGCAGCACCTTGAACGAGCGGCTCGCACGGGCGCGCCGCAAGCTCGCCGAATCCGGCGCCGACGCGCTCTACGTCACCCCCTCGACGAATCTCTTCTATCTCGCCGGCATCTCCTTCCACCGGAGCGAACGGCTCACGGCCGTTCTCCTCCCCCGCGGCGGGGACCCGGTGGTGATCACCCCCGCGTTCGAGGAGACGCACGCGCGCAGCATGACGCCGATCGAGAACGTCGTCACGTGGCAGGAGACGGAGGATCCGTTCCGGAAGGCGGCGTCCTTCCTCGGCGGCGCGAAGGGCGTCCTCTGTGTGGAGCCGTCCACGGCGTACGACGACGTGGAGAAGCTCCTCGCCCACGCTCCGGGCTGGACCCCCCGTTCCGGCGCGGGCGTGTTCGCGGCCTTGCGCATGGTCAAGTCCGCGGCGGAGCTCGACGCGATGCGCCGCGCGGTCGCGACGGGGCTCGATCGCTTCCGGAAGGCGTTTGCGAGCCTCGCCCCGGGCGTCCGCGAGGCCGACGTCTCCGCGGCCTTCGGCGGCGAGAACGTCGTCCAGTTCGGTCCGTCGGCCGCCGTGCCCCACGGCGAGGCGAGCGCGCGGGCCCTGTCGAAGAACGAGGCGGTCCTGATCGACGCGTGGGACAATCCGGAAGGCTACTACTACGACATCACTCGATCGACGTTCTACGGGACGCCGACCGACGAGTACCGCCGCGTGTGGGACGTCGTGCACGAGGCGCAGGGCGCCGGAATCGAAGCCGCCCGTCCGGGCGTCCGCTGCTCGGACGTGGACGCCGCCGCCCGCGCCGTGATCGAGAAGGCGGGATACGGCGAGTTTTTCACGCACCGCCTCGGCCACGGCCTCGGGATCGACGTGCACGAGCCTCCCTACATGGTCGCGGGCAACGACATCCTCCTCGAGCCGGGGATGACGTTCACGTCCGAGCCCGGGATCTATCTCCCCGGGAAGTTCGGCGTACGGATCGAGGACGACGTGGTCGTCACCGCGACCGGCGCCGAGACGCTGTCGAAGAGGCCGGAGAAGCTGGAGCCGATCCCGGCATAAGACCGAAATCCGAAACCCCGAAACTCGAAACCCGAAACGAGTTCAAAACTTGAAACACTCATCACCCAAACGGGATGGCGTCGATTTTTGGATTCGAGAATCGAGTTCGTTTCGGATTTCGGATTTGGAGATTCGGATTTATTCCTTCCGGTAGATCTCCGCGCCGCTCTCCACGAATTCCTTCGCCTTCTCCTCCATCCCGATCTCGAGCGCCTTGTTCTCGTCGGCGCCGATCTTCGCGGCGTAGTCGCGTACGTCCTGCGTGATCTTCATCGAGCAGAAGTGGGGGCCGCACATGGAGCAGAAGTGCGCGACCTTCGCGCCTTCGGAGGGGAGGGTTTCGTCGTGGAACGCGCGCGCAGTCTCGGGATCGAGCGACAGGTTGAACTGGTCCTCCCAGCGGAACTCGAACCGGGCCTTCGAGAGCGTGTCGTCCCATACGCGCGCCCCCGGATGGCCCTTGGCGAGATCGGCCGCGTGCGCCGCGATCTTGTACGCGATGACGCCGTCCTTGACGTCCTTCTTGTCGGGGAGCCCCAGATGCTCCTTGGGCGTCACGTAGCAGAGCATCGCCGTCCCGTACCATCCGATCATCGCGGCGCCGATCGCCGACGTGATGTGGTCGTAGCCGGGCGCGATGTCGGTCGTGAGCGGCCCGAGCGTGTAGAAGGGCGCCTCATGGCACACCGCGAGCTGCCGCTCCATGTTCTCGCGGATCAGATGCATCGGAACGTGGCCGGGGCCTTCGATCATCACCTGGACGTCCTGATCCCAGGCGACCTTCGTCAGCTCGCCCAGCGTGTCGAGCTCGGCGAACTGCGCCCGATCGTTGGCGTCGGCCGTGGACCCGGGGCGCAGGCCATCGCCGAGCGAGAAGGAGACGTCGTACGACTTCAGGATCTCGCAGATCTCGGCGAACCGCTCGTACAGGAACGACTCGCGGTGATGGGCGAGGCACCATTTCGCCATGATCGAGCCGCCGCGCGAGACGATCCCGGTGACGCGGTCGACCGTCATGGGGATGTACGGAAGCCGCACGCCGGCGTGGACCGTGAAGTAGTCCACGCCCTGCTCCGCCTGCTCGATCAGGGTGTCGCGGTAGACCTCCCAGGTGAGCTCTTCCGCTTTCCCGCCGACCTTCTCGAGCGCCTGGTAGATCGGCACCGTTCCGATCGGGACGGGAGCGTTCCGGATGATCCATTCCCGCGTCTCGTGGATGTTCTTCCCGGTCGAGAGGTCCATCACGGTGTCGGCGCCCCATCGGATCGCCCATGCCATCTTCTCGACCTCGTCCTCGATCGACGAGGTCACGGCCGAGTTGCCGATGTTCGCGTTGATCTTCACGAGGAACCGGCGTCCGATGATCATCGGCTCGAGCTCGGGATGGTTCACGTTGGCGGGGATGATCGCGCGGCCGCGCGCGACCTCGCCGCGGACGAGCTCGGCCGGGAGTCCCTCGCGGAGCGCGACGAATTCCATCTCCGGCGTCACGACGCCGCGGCGGGCATGGTGCATCTGCGTGGCGTTGCCGCGCGACCGCAGCACCTGCCGCCGCGGCGGAAGCGGAAGGTCGGGGTCGCTGTGCCCGGCGACGGCGCGGTACGAGGGCGCCATGCGGTCGAAGGGGCCGCGCGCCTCGATCCACGGCTGCCGCAGGAGCGGGAGCCCGGCGCGGACGTCGATCGCGGCCTCGGGATCGGTGTACGGGCCCGAGGTGTCGTACACGCGCAGGGCCGGATTCAGGCGGACGTCCCCACCCGACGATCGCGTCGGCGCGAGCTCGATCTCGCGGCAGGGGACGCGGATGCCGCCCGGGCCGGCGAGATAACGCTTGCGCGAGCCAGGTATCGAATCGGTCGAAACGACGGAATTGCTCGGCGAATCGCCCGCCCGGCTCCTCATGCCTTCCCCCCGGCCCGATTCTATAATCGGACCACCGTGAAAAGAAGCGCGATCGCCCTCGCCGCGGCCCTCCTCGTGGTGGCCGGCGAGGCCCGGGGATCGGGCGAGCCCCTCACCGCGCCGCAAATCGAGGAATCCACCGCGCTCGCGCGGCGTGGCGTGGAGGCGCTCGCCCGCCGGAACGTCGCGGCGCTCTCCGGCGTGTTCGACGAGAACGCCCTCGTCGCCGCCGCCGCCGGTCCGGAGCTGGCCCCGCGGCTCACGGCGCGGCAACGCCGCGCGATCGTCGACCGGATGCTCGACTGGTTCTCGGGGCCCTTCTCCGCCCGCCCGGCGCCCGTCCGGCCCTCGATCGCGCTCGGAGCCCGTGCCGATGCCGGCGACGCCGTCGTCGCGCTCCTCGTCGCGGTGTCTTCGGGGTATCTCAAGACGGAATGGCGGATTCACCCCGCGGGTCCGGACGGGCGCGTCGAGGACGTGCTCCTCACCGATCTCGGGCGGTCCCTCCGGGGCGAGGCGGTCGAGGCGCTCGGCCCCCCTCCGGTCGCGCGGCTGCGCCGGCGCGCCGAGGAGGCGCGTCGGGCCGCCTGGCCGCGCGTCGCGGGTCTCGCGGCGGTCCTCGTCGTCGCGGGGATCTTCGCCCGGCGCGCGCGTCCGCGCGAACGGATCGTCGTCCTCGTCGCGGCCCTGGCGCCGGCCGTGCTCTTCGCCGCCGACGGATACCTCGCGGTCTCGCGCGTCTGGAACGAACCGGTCGAGCTGAAGCTGACGGACGGTCCGCCGTGGGGATATTCGCTCCAGCAGTTCCAGCTCGCCGTCTCGCGCGGAAACCGGGCTCGGGCGCGGTCCGCCGCGGGCGAGGCGATCTCGCTCGGCGCGAGGCCGGAGCCGTTCCACCTCGTGCTCGGCCGGCTCGCCGAGGACGCCGGCGACCTGAAGGACGCCTCCTCCTCGTACGCGCGCGCCATCGCTCCCCCGGCGCCGGCGCCGGGGGGATGGGCGGGCCTCGCCCGGCTCGAGAGCGTCGACGGCCGCGACGCCGAGGCGATCGAGAAGTGGAATCGATACTTCTCCGTCGCTCCGGCCGATCCGAACTCCCTCTTCTGGATGGCCGTGGCGGAGGGTCACCTCCACGATTTCGCGGCCGCCCAGGAGGCGCTCGCCCGGGCGATCGGGCTGAACCCCTCCGAGCCGGAGCTCTACGCGCTGAGCGCCCGGCTCTACGGCGCCGGCGGCGACGCTCCGAACGCGATCGCGCGTTTGAGGGAGGAGGAAAAGCTCCGGCCCGTCGACCGCGCCGCGATCGCCGCCGACGGCAACTTCACCGCGATCGCCGACGACGCGGACTGGAAGGCCTTCCTGGAGGAGAACCGGAAACCGTGAGGAAGCCGCGCGTCGGGTCCGATCACCTTCACCGCGACGCGGCCGCCGACCGGACTCCTCCCCGCCGCTTCACGGGCGGCCCGCTGTAGAAGGAGGAGAGCGCCTCGACGACGCCGCGCGCGACGTTTTCCCGGTATTTCCGCGTCTGGATGAGCGCGTGGTCCTCGTCGTTGTTCAGGTTGCAGACCTCGAGGAGCACCCGGGCGGGAATCGAGTTGTAGCGGAGCACGGCGGGCACCCATTCGCGGCCGGAGCGGATGACGTTGTGCCGGATCGGGTTGAAGGCGTGCACGGGCAGGCCGTCGCGCCGGAAGCTCCCGATGATCTCCTCGGCGAGCTGGCGCGAGACGCCCTCCGATTCGAGGCGCTGGCGGCGGGAGAACGACACCCGGGGCTCCTGGCGATACTCCCGGCGCGCCTCGTACACGGGCCCGTGCTTTCCGAACGAGCTCCTGAGCCAGCGCTCTCCGGGAATGTAGACCATCGAACCGCGGACCGCCGGGTGCAGCGAATCGGCGTGGATCGACAGGAACACGACGCGCGAGGGGTCCCCCCCCTTCCGGACGGCGGAGCGGAGCAGCGCGTTGGACAGGTACCAGCGGAGGTGGACGCCGGCGACGGTGTCCTCGATCGGGTAGGGAGGCGTCGTCATCACCCGCGCGGCCGAAGAGCCCGTCAGCCGGTCCCGGTCCGGGATCGCCGCGCCGTTCCCGTCCTGGACCGTGCAGACGACCTTCGCCTTCGTATGCCGCCGGAGGAGGTCCGCGATCCGCATCGTGATGTCGTAGACGTAGCGCGCTTCCGCCACGCCGTCGACGAGGGCGCCCGTGTCTCGCCCTCCGTGCCCCGGATCGAGCACCACCGTCACTCCCTTCAGGTCCGCCGCGCGAATCCGATTGACGAACTGGGCCGTTTCGAG
>DATFVB010000269.1 GCA_035260525.1 Thermoanaerobaculia bacterium | reverse complement strand
CGGTTCAGATCCGCCTGACGGGATACTCGAACGTGACCGGTCAGGTGACGGGCCAGTCGGGCCTGATCACGATCGGGCCGTTCGAGACGGTGGGCATCTCGAAGACTTTCGACGTCGTCAACGGGAACCACGCGCAGGACGACACTCTGATCGTCTTCGTCGACATCATCAGCGGAAATTCGGCGATCTCCGGGCTCACCTCGACCAACGACAACGGGACGAAGGACCCGTCGGGGGCGCAGCTGCGCCCGGCGGACTGGTCCGCGGGCCGCTGATCGCGGCATCACGAAGGACGCGAATTTCGAGCCCGCTTCGGCGGGCTCTTTTTTTTTCTCAGCAGCAGCCGTCGGGCATGTTCGGCCGCGCGCTCGCCGGCTGCGGCCCAGCGTGGCATCCGGCAGGGAAGGCTTCCGGAGCTCCGCGATCCAACGCAGCGACGATCAGGAGGACGCACGGCGTCAGACCCGCCGTCAGCACGGCGTCGAGCCATCCCGTGAACGCCTTGCCGGGCTGCCTCGCGATCGGTAGGAAGGTGTCGCGGATCGAGAGGCGGCGCGTCGGAGAGCGCGAGCGCCTTCGCCGCGAGAAATGCCGACCAGTAGCGGTATCCGATCGCGAGGACGGCGAGCGTCGCGAGCATGAGAGGAAGTGCATTCATGGGAAGATGCCGACTTGCAGCATCGCCGGATTATCGCCCACGGACCGGCTGCGCACATCAAATCCGAAATCCGAATATCGAAATCCGAAACAAGCACGAAATTCGAATGATCGAACGACTGAACGGGATCCGGCCCGGTCGAAGGAATCTCGGCGTAAACGTCGGCCGCCCTTCGAATTTCGAACATTCGTGCTTCGAGGATGTTTCGAGTTTCGTGCTTCGAGTTTCGAATTTCGCCATTCCTCGGCCGCTTCGAGGCTCGCGCTACTATTCCGCCTGTGGATCGCCCCTTCCGCTACGAGGACATCCCCGAGGACCCGAAGGACCTCGAGCGCGACTGCGCGATCTCCTTCTTCCGCGCGTCCGGGCCGGGCGGGCAGCACCGCAACAAGACGGAGACGGGGGTCCGCCTGGTTCACCGGCCGACGGGCGAGATCGCGGCCGCGACGGAGGAACGGAGCCAGTCGCGCAACCGGCAGGCCGCCCTCGAGCGGCTCCGGGAAAAGCTGCGGCGAAGGCTCAAGCCGCGCAAGCCCCGGAAGAAGACGGGAGTTCCCGCGAGCGCCCGCCGCTCCCGGCTGGAGCAGAAGCTCCGCCGCGCCGAAAGGAAGAAGCTCAGAAAGGTGGACGAGGAACGCTGATGGTCGAATATACGCAAGAGCACGCGCGCTCCGGATTCGAGGCGCCGCTCCCGGCGCTCGAGACGTGGCCCAACCAGTACCCGGACTACGAGATCGTCGTCGAGATCCCCGAGTACAACGCGATCTGCCCGAAGACGGGGCTCCCCGACTTCGGCCGGCTCGAGCTCCGGTACGTCCCCGACCGCCTCTGCCTCGAGCTCAAGTCGCTCAAGCTCTACATCGTGGCGTATCGAAACGTCGGGATCTTCTACGAGAACGCCGTCAACCGGATCCTGCGCGACTGCGTGGCGGCGTGCCAGCCCCGGCGCATGGCGATCACGGGCGTCTTCTCGTCGCGCGGCGGGATCTCGTCGACGATCGCGGCGCGATACGCCGACGGCGCGTTCGGGGTCTGAGTCGTGCGCGGTCATTCATCGAGCCGGAAGGGCGCGTGCCGCCCGGACCACGCGGCGACGGACGTTCCGGCTTTGTCGTTCCCGCGAAAGCGGGAATCCACGCCTTTGTCGTCAGGCGGCGTCCCCGCTTTCGCGGGGACGACGGCTGCGCGGTCGCCCCATCGGGATGTCGCGGGCGACCCGCATCCCGTCCTCCTTCGCCCCTCCTTCGCCAGAGCTTCGGAGGGCTTCGGCGGATCAAGCCTTCGACGATGTTCAGGGCTGAAGCGCTGTTTCTCGCGGTCAATCCGCCGTAGCTCAGCAGAGCGAAGACGGATCTCGTTCGCGCCTGACCGCGCCTCCGACATCGCGCCAGGAGGGATCTTCGCGTTGTCATCCGGCATCGCGAGCCGCCGGTTTGTCCGGCACGAAATCTGCTGATCCGATGGAACAGAACGAAACTCCCCTGCCCCTCTCCGGCATCCTCGTGCTCGACCTGTCGCGCGTCCTCGCGGGACCGTACTGCACGATGCTGCTCGCGGACCTCGGCGCCCGCGTGATCAAGGTCGAGCATCCCGACGGCGGCGACACGACGCGCGGCTGGGGGCCCCCGTTCGATCCGTCCGGAGAGTCCGCTTATTACCTTTCGATCAATCGGAACAAGGAATCGATCGTCCTCGACCTCGCGACGGAGGCCGGCCGCCGCTCGGTCGGGATCCTCGCGGCGCGCGCCGACGTCCTGCTCGAAAATTTTCCTCCCGGCGCGCTGGATCGTCTCGGGATCTCGCTCCCGGAGCTGCGCCGGGCGAATCCCCGGCTCGTCACCGGATCCGTGACCGGCTTCGGCCGGGTCGGCCCGGACCGCGACGCGGTCGGATTCGATCTGCTCGCGCAGGCGGGCGCCGGCCTGATGTGGGTGACGGGCGATCCCGACGGGCCGCCCCAGAAGGTCGGCATGGCGGTTTCCGACGTCGTCGCCGGGTACAACCTGGCGGTCGGCGTGCTCGCGGCGCTCGTCGCGCGCGACAGGGCGGGCAAGGGAAACGCCGTCGAGGTCGACCTCTTTTCCTCCACCGTCGCGATGCTCCCCAACTACACGCAGGCTTGCCTCGTCTCCGGAATCGAGGCGGCGCGGTTCGGCACGGCGCACGGCCAGATCGTCCCGTACCAGATGTTCGAGGCGAACGACGGCGCCTTCATCCTGGCCGTCGGAACGGAGAGACAGTTCCGGAACCTCTGCGACAAGGTCGTCCGAAAACCGGAGTGGGGGGCGGACCCGCGGTACTCCTCCAATGCGGCGCGCGTCGAGAACCGGGTCGCCCTCGTGGGCGGGCTCGCGGCGATCTTCGCGACCCGCCCGCGGGACGAATGGCTCGCGCGATGCCGTGACGCCGGCGTGCCGGCGGGGCCGGTCCGCGGCCCGCTCGAAGCGCTCGAGAGCGAGCAGGCGCGCGCCATGGGTCTTCGAGTCAGGGACGGCACGTTCGAGACCGTCGCCTCCCCGATCCGTTTCGCCGGGACGTCAGCGCCGCTTAGCCGTCCGCCGCGCCTCGGCGAGCACACCGACGCGATCCGGCGCGAATTCGATCTGCCGTAATAGTCAGTCACGCATCGCGAGTCGCGAGTCAAAAGTCAAAAGTCGGAGCGCTCTTGCAGCGGACGGCGAGCGAACTCGCCGCCGCTGAACTCGCTCAGGATTCGAAAAGTTTTCAGAGGCGCGGTCAGAGGGGTCGGAAGACGGGTCCGGGCGAGCCGGCAAAATAGGGAGACCGTCCGAGGCGCGGCGAGGCGCGAGCCCGGCGGGATGCGGGCCGGCCGCGAGATCCCGAGGCCTACCGGGGCGTAGGTCGCAGGGTCTCGCGGACGGTACGCGCCCGCCCGGCTCGATGCATCGCCGCGCCCTTCCTAACCGATCATCCGTTTGATGGCGTCGATCGTATACGGCGCGCTTC
Source organism: Thermoanaerobaculia bacterium (assembly GCA_035260525.1). NCBI lineage: Bacteria > Pseudomonadati > Acidobacteriota > Thermoanaerobaculia > Thermoanaerobaculia bacterium. The sequence continues at coordinate 2,518 of DATFVB010000269.1, read as the reverse complement.
CTTCGGCCCTATTGTTCACGATCAGGAACAACTCCTTGCGCCGCGCTTCGGCCTCCCGCGCGATCCGGACGGCGTCGGCGCGCATCTCCGGGTGCTCCTCCTTGATCCGGTCGTAGGGCGCGAAGAGCTTGACCGCATCCTCGTAGGCTCGCCCCGGCGCGACGAGGACGCGCGCGAGCCAGAAGTCGGCGTCGGCCGTTCCCGGGACCTCGAACTGCTCGGCGAGGCCCGGCATGCGCGTCCACCAGTTCAGGACAGGCGCCGCGCCGTGCGCGCGCAGCAGCGCGACGTGGCCGGCGTCGAGGTACTCGCGCGTCCGAATCTCGACCGCGTACCGCCGCTCCCGGGGCAGGGCGCCGAGGAACCGGTCGAGCCGCTCCCGGAAACGGGCCTTTCTTTCCGCTGTCGGTCGGCGGTCGCGGCCGAACTCGAAGACGAACGGGCCCAGGTGGTCGCCGAACCCCTCCTCGGCGGGGCCGAGCACCTCCCGCCGGAACGCCTCGACGCTCAGGTAATTGGGGTTCGCCGTCCCTCCCCGGGGGCCATGCCGCTCGATCTTTGGAAATCGCTCGCACGTGATCTCCTCCCACACCTTCGAGACGACGGGAAAGCCCGGCGGGAGCGCCGCGCCGTACCGGCGCCACTCGCGCGCCGTCTGCGGGCGATAGAACGTGAAGTCCGCTTCCACGGTGTCGAACCGGCCGCTCGCCGCGTAGAGCGCGAGCCGCTCGGCCGAGGACATGCTCTCGGGGGACGCCGCCGGATAGACGATCCCGCGCCAGCCCGGGTAGTTCCATGTCGCCGTGCCGAAACGCGTGAATCCCCGGGGGAGCGCCGGGCCGGGCGCCGCGGCGGGCCGTGCGAGCTCCGGGAACAGAAGGGGCGGGGCGTCGTCGGAAGACATCGCGAAACGGCCCCGGCGCCCTCAGGCGGCTTTCGGAGTCTTTCCGGCGGGCGACCGCCGGGAATCGTTTCGGCGTGAAGCGCCGCCTCCGCCGGCCCCCCCTTCGAGCATCTGCCCGGCTGAGCGGTCGAGGCGCGGCGCAGACGGGGTGCCACCGAACCGGCCGCGCCGGGGTCCGGCAGCCGTTGTCCCGGGTCGCCGATCGGGGGCCGCTCGCTTCCTCAATCCCGCGAGCTCCGCTGGCCGTGCGAGATCTCATCGATCTTGGACGCCAGGATGAAGTCGTTCTCGGAAAGGCCGAGGATCGCGTGCGTCCACAGCGTGAAGTCGACGCGGTTGTAGTGCACGCAGAAGTCCGGATGATGCCCTTCCGATTCGGCGAGGTCCGCCACCTTGCCGAGAAACGCCATCGCCGCCCGAAAATCCGGAAACGTGACCTTCTTGCGGAGCTTCCGGTCCTTCTCTTTCCATCCGTCGACCTGGGCGAGGAGGCGTTTGGTCTCCGCCTTCGACAGCGGCTCGACGCCTCCTTCGCATGGAACGCATCGTTTCTCCCTGAGCGACATCGGACCCTCCTTCAACGCGCCGCCCCCGACGCCTCGCCGGGCTCCGGCGGCACGTACGGCGTCGCGGTCAACGAAACCTCGCGCCCGTCTCGCCGGACGCGCACTTGCGCCGGTTCCCCGGAGCCCGGCTCCGACAGCACGATCCGCAGGTCCTGGGCCGAGCGGATCGCATGGCCTCCGAAGGCGACCACCACGTCGCCCGGACGGATTCCCGCCCGCCGGGCGGCGCTGCCGGCGATCGTCCGCGCCACCGACAGTCCGGCGCTCTCCTCCGAGGCCAGGTCGGGGATGATGCCGAACGTCGCGCGGCCGCCCCGGGGAGCCGAGGGATCGAGCTCCCGGAACGCCGGCCGGCCCGTTTCCCCGGCGATCCGCTCGACGCACCGCCGCACGAGCTCGAGAACGCGCGCCTCTCCGGGCCGGTTGATCGTGTCTTCCGTGTCGGCCGGGGTGTGGTACTCGGCGTGCTTCCCGGTGAAGAAGAAGAGCACGGGGACGCCGCCGAGGAAGAACGACTGCTGGTCGCTCCCGCCGTAGGGATCATCGGTGAACTGGAGACGGAACCCGGCCTCGCGGTTGAGCTCTTCCAGGAGGTTCGGCCACGCGGGGGACGATCCCGTGCCGATCACGGCGAGCCGGTCGGCGCGGAGGCGGCCGATCATGTCCATGTTGACCATGGCGACGGTCTTCCCGATCGGCACGAGCGGGTGCTTCACGTAGTGGGCCGAGCCGAGCAGCCCCAGCTCCTCTCCCGAAAACGCGAGGAAGAGCACGCTGCGGCGCGGCCGCGGGCCCGCCGCGAGCGCCCGCGCGAGCGCGATCAACCCGGCGGCGCCGGAGGCGTTGTCGTCGGCGCCGGGATGGATCGCCGGGCGCCGGTCGGCCGCGAGCGACGTGGGCCCGCCGAGACCGAGGTGGTCGAAGTGGGCGCCGACCGCCACGACCTCGCCCCCCAGCGCCGGATCGGCCCCCTCGAGGATCCCCGCGACGTTCGCGGCCGGGAGGCGGCGTTTGCGAACGTCGGTCGACAGCTCGACCTCCACGGGGA
>DATFVB010000268.1 GCA_035260525.1 Thermoanaerobaculia bacterium | reverse complement strand
AAGCGAGCGTCTGCCGCGGGTAGCGAGTCAGAGTCGCGAGCGTCGAGCGGGTGGCGCGGTGCGATTCCCGGCGGGAGTCGGCCGCCGCGCACCGGTCTGTAACAATTTCCTCCACACGCGCCGGCCGAGCCTGCCGGGGCGCGCCGCGACAGGACCCGCTCCTGTCGGCATCGCCTCCTCCGTCCCGCTATCCCGCGGGCTGCGCGAGCTTGAAATCGAAGGCCCGTACCTTCCGGTCCGGCCGCGGTGTCCAGACCAGGTTCCGCCGGAGCGCATAGAGGTCGTACCGCAGGACGAGGGGGATGAAAGGAAGGTCGCGCCGCAGGATTTCCTGCGCGTTCGTGATCGATTCCTGGCGCGCCGCCGGGTCGAGCGTACGGTCGGAGAGCTCGATCAGCCGGTCCATCTCCGGATTCGCATAGCCGAACCGATTCGAACGGCCGTAGCCGTTCTCTGGCGAGTGGAGAAGCGCATCCAGGAAATCCGACGCATCCCCGGTAGCCGCCCCCCATCCGAAGAGCGTCATCGGAACGTCCTCGCCGCGCCACTTCCGGTTGAACTCGGAAAACGGACGGACGTCCGGCTTCAGACGTATGCCGAGCGCCGCGAGCCGTTTCTGCAGCACGTCCGCGATCCCGCGGAGGTAATCGGGAACCAGGATCGGCGTCTCGAAACCGCCGCCGACGCCGGCCTCGGCGAGGAGCCGGCGCGCGCGGGCGGGATCGAACGGCATCGGAGAGAGACGGCTCGAATAGCCGAAGACGCTCGGCGGCACGAGCTGATCGAGCGGCGCGGCGAGACCTTTCAAGCCGCTCACGGCGATTTCCTTCCGGTCGACGGAAAGCGCCACGGCTTCGCGCACCCGGGGATCGGCGAACGGGCTCCCCGGCTTGACGGAGAAACCGAGCAGCACCTCGGAGATCCCCTGACGGGAGACGAGCCGCATCGTTTTCTGGCCCGACGCCCACTCCCAGAACTCCTCCGGGAAACGGCCCACGGCATCCACCTGCCCGTCGAGCACCGCACGCGCCCGTTCCCGCGCATCCGGAAGAGAGACGATCCGCACCCGGTCGAATTCCGGCCGCGGCCCCCAGAACCGCCGGAATCGCCGCCCCTCGATCGTCTGGCCGGGCGCTCCGCCGACGAAGCGATACGGACCCGTCCCCACCGGATTCGTGATCGGCGCCTCCGCGGTGTCGCGCGGGACGATCGCGATGAAGACCAGCTTGTTCAGGAGCACCGGGCTCGGGTCACGGGTCAGCAGCGCGACCGTCAGGTCGTCGATGACGCGGACCTCTCGGATCGACTGGACGTAGTAGCTCACCATCGATCCCGCGAGCGTCTGCGCCCGACGGATCGACGTCTTGACGTCCTCGGCTCCGAACGGCCGCCCGTCGTGGAAAACCACGCCGCGCCGCAGGTGGAATCGCCACTCGGTGTCGGAAAGGTTCTCCCATCGCACGGCGAGCTCCGGCACGATCTGCATCTCCGGCCCGAACCCGACGAGCTTGTCGTAGAAGTGGTCGAGCGTGGAGTAGGTCCGCTCGTCGTCCTGGAGATGGGGATCGAGCGTCGTCGCCGACGTCAGCTGTCCGATCGCGAGGTGCGTCGCGGCGGGAGGCTGCGGCCGGGAGCAACCGCCGGCCCAGACCGCGAGTGCGAGGATCGGTGCCCACCGGGACCCCTGCTTCATCTGCTTCTCGGCTGCTTCTCGATGCTGACGGTCTCCATTCTATACCGCGGCTCGGCGCCCGACCGGTGCGATATACTCGCCGCACCTGAGCCGCCCGATGAAATCGACGTTCCGGTGGACCATCCGCCTCCTGGCGCCGGCGGCGCTCGTCTGCGCCGCGGCATGCGCGCGCCGCGGCGACGCGCCCCCGCTCTCCGTGGTCCAGAGCTCCGACATCACCACTCTGGACCCCAACCGCGCGTTCGAAGTGGTCAACGACATCGTGTCGATGAACCTCTTCGATCCGCTGCTCCGGTTCGACCAGCACATGACCCTCCAGCCGGCGCTGGCGGTGCGCTGGGAGAACCCGAACGAGCGGACCTGGCGGCTGCATCTGCGTCCCGGCGTCCGGTTCCACGACGGCAGCCCGCTCACATCGGAGGACGTCGTCTTCACGCTGCGCCGCGTGCTCGCGCATCCCGAATCCGAGATCTACCCGTTCCTCTCGGGAATCCGGCGGATCGACGCTCCCGACCCCGAAACGGTCGAGATCGAGACGGACGAGCCGACGCCTCTGCTCACCCGGCTTTCGTTCGTCTACATCCTTCCCGGGAAGCGGCTGACGCGCGAAGGCGACGCCGAGTTCTTCCGGCATCCCGTCGGGAGCGGACCGTACCGCTTCGTCGGCTGGACGCCGGGAGACCGCGTCGAGGTCGCGGCATGGGACGGGTACTGGGGCGGAAAACCGGCCATGGCGCGGGCGGTCTTCCGCTCGGTCGAGAAGCCGGAGGCGCGCTGGAGGCTCGTCTCGGAAAATCGCCCGACCGTGCTCCTCGAGGGCCCGCGCCAGGGATGGGAGGAGCACCGCGCCGACCCGCGCCTCCGGCTCATCGCACGCCCGAGCCTCACGGTTTCCTATCTGGGCATCAACGTCGCCCCCCGCCCCGGCAATCCCCTGGCCGACCACCGCGTCCGGGAGGCGATCCGGCTCGCGATCGACCTGAAAGAGCTCCTCCGGAAGGGGGCCGCCAATCACGGCTTCCCCGCGTCGCAGTACGTCCCGCCGGACGTCATCGGGTACAACTCGTCGATCGCGCTCCCGATCCACGATCCCGCCCGGGCGCGGGCGCTGCTGGCGGAAGCCGGACATCCGGACGGAGTCGACATGGTCCTCGACATCCAGAGCGAGGCCTCGACTCCGATGATCCGAAACCTCGTCGAGCAGCTCGGGGAGGGCGGCATCCGCGTGACGACGAAATTCTGGCCGAAGGAGCGGTTTTACGACCGCATCGACAAGGGGAGCTCCGATTTCCACCTGACCGGCTGGGTCTGCACGTCCGGGGAATCGGCCGAGCTCTTCGAATCGTCGCTCCACACGCGCGGAGGGCCGGGAGGTCTCGGCCGCGACAACGGGACCGGCTATTCGAATCCCGAGCTCGACCGGTTGATCGAGCAGCTCGTGGCGACGATCGATCCGGGCGCGCGGGTCGAGATCGAGAAGCGGGCCATGGCGATCGCGGTCGCCGATCTCCCCTACATTCCGCTCTACGTTCCGGAGGATCGGTACGTCCTGACGCGCGACGTTGTCTGGGAGCCGCGCGCCGACGGCGAGATCTGGCTCCCGGAGGTCCGGCTGCGATGAGCGCGGAAGCCCCGCGGAGCCGTCCGCTCAAGAAGCGGTTCGAGCTCGTCCTCGCGAGCGTCACGGGAATCCTCCTCGTGCTCGTCGCGGCGACGATGATCGTCGTTCGCTACCGCGACCAGAAGCAGCTCCTCGAGCAGACCGCGCTCATGTTCGCCGAGACGACGAACGACCAGATCTGTCAGCAGTACCGCGTCTACTACCACTCCGGCTCCTACAAGTTCCGGGAGATCGTGCGCCGCACGATGACGTGGAACCCGGACGTCCGCCGCATCCTCATCCTCTCGGTCGACGGCCACGTGCTCTACGACTCGTCCGAGAGCATGGACTACAACCTCCAGGAGAACCGTCCCGAGCGGCGGATCGAGGATCCGCGGCTCGTCGACGCGACCGCGGAGCTCAACGCCCAGGTCTTCCACGAGCGCGACCCCCGGCTCGGCAACCTCCTGCTGATCGTCTCGCCGTTCATCGAGGAGTGGGGGCGTCACCCCTACTCGGTGCTCTACGTCTTCACCTACCGGTCGCTCGACGCCGCGGTCCGCGCGACCGCCCTGCCGGTCGCGGTGCTCCTCTCCGGCTCGCTCGTCATCATGGCGATCGTCGCGCGCGGCCTCGGCACCCGCGTCGCCCGCCCGATCGAGGAGCTGACGAAGCGGGTGCGGTCGTTCGAGCAGGGGCGCCGGCGCGAGATCGCGGTCTCGGCGGGTTCGCTCGAGATCGACGAGCTCTCGCAGACGTTCGACCGGATGGCCAGCCGTCTCGAGGAGCACGTCCAGAAGCTCGAAACGGCCAACGAGGAGCTGAAGACGCTCGATCGGCTGAAGACGGACCTCCTCGCCAACGTGAGCCACGAGCTCCGGACGCCGCTGTCGGCGATCCGCGGCTACGTCGAGTTCATGAGCGACGGCAATCTCGGCCCGGTCAGCGCGGAGCAGGGACGGGCGCTCTCGATCTGTCTGCGCAACATCGACCGGCTGAACAAGAACATCAACATGCTCCTCGACTTCTCCCGGATGGAGCTCGGGCGCGTCGCGATCAACCCGGCCCCCTTCCGGGTCGACCTCGTGCTCCGCCAGACGCTCGCTTCGCTCGAGGCGGACGTCCGGAAAAAGAAGGTCCGGCTCGAGCCGCAGATCGCCGATCCCCTGCCGGCGGTCGTCGGCGACCGAGATCGGCTCGTCCAGGTCTTCGAGAACCTCGTCGTCAACGCGATCAAGTTCACTCCTTCGGGCGGACGCATCTGGGTGACGGCCGAGCCCGACGTGTCGGGCCGCGAGGTCCGGATCGCCGTCGCCGACAGCGGGATCGGCATCGCGGGGCCGGAGCGGGAACGGATCTTCACGAAGTTCTACCAGATCGAGGCGGGGGCGGCGCGGCGGTTCGGCGGGGTCGGGCTCGGCCTCGCGATCGTGAAGTCGATCCTCGACGCGCACCACGTCGCCATCGACGTGGAGGACCGCCCGGGCGGCGGCACGGTGTTCCGCTTCGCGCTGCCGGTCGCGGCCGGGCGCGTCTCGCACCCGGAGCTGCCGGCGGGCGAGGGCCCGCGGGAGCCGCATCCCGTCCGGATCCTCGCGATCGACGACGACGCCGACTTCCTGTCCTATCTCGTCGACGCGCTGCGCGGCGATGGTCGCGACGTCGTCGTCGCGTCGACCGCGGATCAGGGTCTCGCGCTGGCGCGCTCCGCCCGGCCCGATCTCATCCTTCTCGACGTCTTTCTCCCCGACCGCGACGGATTCGACGTCCTCCAGGCCCTCAAGGCGGATCCCGAGACCCGCGCGATCCCGACGCTCCTCGTCACGGTCGTCAACGAGAAGGCGGAAGGTTTCCGACTCGGAGCGCACAACTACCTGATGAAACCGGTCGAGGGGGCGGCCCTCGTCGAGGCGGTGGAGACCGCGCTCGCGCGCCGCGATCCCTCAAGCGCGACGATCCTCGTCGTCGACGACGAGCCGGACGTCACGTCCCATCTCGCGGACATGCTCTCGTCGCGCGGTTACCGGACGATCACGGCGGCGTCGGGCCGCGAAGCGCTCGAGCTCGCGCCGCGAGAGCGTCCGGACCTCGTCATCCTCGATGTTATGATGCCCGGAATGACCGGCTGGGAGGTCCTGCGCCGGCTGCGCGAATCCGCCCTGGCCGACGTTCCCGTGATCGTGCTGAGCGCCCGCGAGAGCCCGGAGGATGTCGCCGAAGGGCTGCGGCTCGGCGTCCGCAGCTATCTCGGGAAGACCGGCGGGCTCGACCGCCTCCTCGCGGAGATCCGCGCCGCGCTCGCGCCGCCGCCTCCTCCCCGCGCGGAGGCCGCGTCGTGAGCGGCGCGCGACCCTGCATCCTGATCGTCGACGACGAGGACGACGTCCTCGACCTCCTGACCGTCGTCTTCGAAACCGAAGGCTTTCGGACGCTCGTCGCCGCGGACGGCCCCACGGCGCTCACCCTCGCCTACGACGAGGTCCCCGACGTGATCCTCCTGGACGTCATGATGCCGGAGATGGACGGGTGGCAGGTCCTGCGGGCCCTCAAGGTCGAGGAGCGCACGGCCGCCATCCCCGTCGCGATGATCTCCGCCCGCACCGAGGGACGCGACAAGATCATCGGCCTCCAGGAAGGCGCGGTCTCCTACGTCGAGAAGCCGTTTTCCCCCGCGGAAGTCGTTTCGGAGGTCCGCTCGATCCTCGGGAGGCAGGCGTGAACTCCCCCGCCGACTTCGACCGGGACGAGACCGGGCGTCTCCGGGCCGAATGGCTCCAGTACCGCTCGCGCTTGAACGACCCGGAAACGGGGCTCCCGACGCTCGCCGGGATCGTCGACGAGCTGCGCCGGCAACTCGAGAGCGGGCTCCCGCTCGGGGTCTTCACCCTCTCGCTCTACGCGGAACGCCGGCTGGAGGAGTCGTGGGGATGGCAGGCGTACGATCGTCTGGTCGTCGAGTTCATCCGCGCTCTCAAAGGGGATCGGGGCAACGGCGTCGTCCCCGAGGGGCTCCTCTGCCTGCCCGGCGTCCGGGCCGATGAAGTCTTCCTCTTCCTCCCGCTCGACGCGGAGCGCATCGAGACGGGCTCTCCCACCGAGTGGCTGTCCGAGCGCGCCGAACGCCTGGACCACTACGTCAAGAAGTTCTTCTCCCAGCGGCTGCCTTCGGCGGACCGGTTCCGGAACTACGTCGGCGCCTCCGTGATCTTCGCCGACCCGAAGGTGCGGGTCGAGCGCCTCATCTATCGCGGCGTCCGGGAGGCGCGGGGCGAGGTCTACGACCGCACGGCCCGGGCGGAGCTCCGCGGAACCGACGTGCTCCGGAAGATCATCGCCGACTCGCGGATCACGCCCGTTTTCCAGCCGATCTTCGAGCTCGCCACGAACCGGGTGTGCGCCTTCGAGGCGCTCTCCTGGGGACCGCCCGGGAGCGGCTTCGAGAGCGGCGAGACCCTCTTCGCGTTCGCCGAACGCGCCGACCTCCTCCTGCCGCTCGAACGGGTCTGCCGCCGGCGAATCCTCGAGGAAGCGGGCGGGATCACGCCCGGCCAGCTGCTCTTCGTGAACCTGTCGCCCGCGGCCGCGTCGGACGACGAGTTCCTCGAGGGAATCTTCGAGCGGCAGGTCCGTCAGAAGGGCTTCGAGCCTTCCGGCATCGTCGTCGAGATCACGGAGCGCACCTACGCGCTCCACCAGGCGCTCTTCACGAAGGTGCTGCAGGAGCTGCGCCGGGAGGGCTTCCTGATCGCGGTCGACGACATGGGAACCGGGTACGCCTCCTTCTCGTCGCTGGCCGAGATCCAGCCCGACTACCTGAAGTTCGACAGCGTCTTCGTGCACGAGATCCAGAACCACCGGATCAAGCGCGACCTGCTCGACGCAATGCTCTCCTTCGCGACGAAGACCCACACCCACGTCATCGCGGAAGGAATCGAGACGGAAGAGGAGCTCGAAACGCTGATCGAGCTCGGCGTGCCGTACGGGCAGGGGTTCTTCCTGGCTCGCCCGACGCCGCTGGCGGAGGCGCTCAAGCACGTCAAGACCGCGTAGACGCGGCGATACATCGAGCCCGATATCGAGCAGCCGGCGCCCAAAGCGCCGAGCGCGTCGATCGCCGCGCACGGCAGTGCGAAGGCCCACGGCGCGTGCCGCCCGCGTCGCCCTTCGACGCACCGTTTCGGTACGCCTGTGGGCGCCGCCGGCGACCCGCATCCCGTCGGGCTCGCGTCTCGCCGTCTCATCGTCTTGCTTCCCCCGGCCAGCTCTCGGATCGATCCGCCCATCGCTAAGCCGTTTCATGACTTCCATTTCCCGAATTTCATCCATGCGAATTTCGACCCGTGGCCGCAGGACTTCGACTCGCGACTCACCGACTCGCGACGGCGCTCTCTCGTTGACAAACGAGAGGGGCTCGTGAAACCTTTTCTCCTGTCGAACGTCTAGGAGAAGAGAATGGCCAAGCCGAAGCCCGCGCCGAAGTCCGATCTCCTGCAGGGGACGCTGGATCTGCTCATCCTGAGGACCCTTTCCCTCGGACCGATGCACGGGTGGGGGATCTCGCAGCGGATCCAGCAGATCTCCCGCGACGTGCTGCAGGTCAACCAGGGCTCGCTCTACCCGGCGCTCGCGCGGCTGGAGGTCGCCGGCCGGGTCGACGCGCGATGGGGCGTTTCCGAGAACAACCGGCAGGCCAAGTTCTACGCGCTCACGAAGGCCGGCGAGCGGCAGCTCGAGGTGGAAACCGCGAACTGGGAGCGCCTCTCCGCGGCGGTCGCGCGCGTTCTTCGGCTCGCGGGCCAGGAGGCGATTCCATGAAGATCCCGACGAGGCTCGGAAGGCGGATCCGGAACCTCTTCATCCGCGAGCGGCTCGACGCCGATACCGAGCGGGAGATC
>DATFVB010000267.1 GCA_035260525.1 Thermoanaerobaculia bacterium | reverse complement strand
GACCGGCGTGGAGAGGATTCCGCTGCATCCGAAGTACAGGACCGGCGTGGCGGGCGAGTAGGCCGGTTGCGATACGTCGATCGCCTGTTCTCCCAGGCCGCTCGTGCCGTCGGGGCCGGCGTCGTTGAAGACGCGGGCGTAGACGACGGGCGCCGGCGAGGCGGCGTCGAGAACGACGTCGAGGCTGCCGAGCCCCGTCTGGCCCATCGTGCCGACGATGTCGGGATAGGAGACCGCCCGGCCGGCCCCGAGGATGAGGTCGAGCGAGGGATCCGAGGTGCTGCCGGAGACGGCGAGCGGATGGAAGACGAGCTTGCCCGAGAGGTCGCCTCCGTAGGGAGACGCGACGATCTGGAGCGAGGTCTTGAACTGGGCGCCGAAGGCGCCGGGGATCGAGCCCACCCCGGGAACGACGAGCGCGGTATAGCTCGTCGTGACGCCCGTGGCGCCGAGGGAGAGCTGGTCGGTGATGTGGTAAAGCCGCGCGTCGATCGAAACGGCGCTCTGGACGTCGCCGGGGTAGACCAGATAACCGATGGTCGGAAAACCGGCGAATGCCACCGGGTTAGCGGAACAGTCGTCGAGCACCGTCATGCCGATCAGGTCCCCCTGTTCGACGGGAAGCGGAGGAGCCAGCGTGGACGTGAAGACGACGTTTGCGTCGGGGGAAGTCAGACTGAGCGCGGCGCTCTGGGCGGTCGGGACGAGCGTGGATCCGGCCCGGCGAAAGACCTTTATGCGAACGGCGGAGTTGCACCCGCCGCTGGCCCAGCCGAGCTTCACCTGCGTGAGATTCCCCGTAGCGGTTGCCGGTCGCGACAGGTCGATCAGGGTGTACGGGAGAGCGACGGAAGCCGTACCGCTGTTGGCATGGCTCGACGGCGGATCTCCGACGACGAGCGCGGGCGGCGTGGCCGCAGAAAGCGTTGCGGCGAGCGCGAGCGCGGCTGCCGCCGCTGCCGATTTGAGAATCGTCTTCATGGCTTCTCCTCCTTTTTCTGCCGGCGCGGGAGCCGGATCGGACGATCCGGACCTGTCGAAGGAAATTACACGCTCCTCGCAGGCCCGTTCGCCTGATGCAACCAGCTCATGCGGCATCAGGCGTCCATCCGTAACTGTCCGTCCCCGAGAGGCTTGACCGGGAGAGGGCGCCGGCGGCAGCGCGCGCGGGCACCTCTCATTGGAGAATGGCCCCGTGAGGTCTCCCTGGTCGATCCGCGTTCTCCGGCCGTGGCTCTTCCGGAGATGGGAGCGGGAGCGGAAGCGAGCGCTCGCGGGCATCGGCGGCGGCCGGCCGACGCTTGCTGCCGGCAACCGGGCGCCGCAATTCGCGCTGCCCGACGACACGGGACGGATCCGCCGTTCGGAGGAGTGGATCGGGGCTCGGCGAACGGTCGTCTGGTTCACGAATCTGTGCTCGGTGTGCGAGGACCAGGCCGTTGAGCTCGAAGGGTTCGCGAGACGGGGCGAGCTCGCCGTTCCGGTCGTCGCGATCCATTTCCCCGGCGGATCCGAGCCCTCGCCCGCCGACTTCCGGCGGCGGACGGGTGCGGCCTTTCCGATCCTGATCGACGACGGCTCGGTGGGCCGCGCGTGGACCGGGGAAGCGGTCCCCGACACGTGACCGCTCGTCAACGTCTTCGTCGTGAACGAAGCGGGACGAATCGTGCTCGCGGACCATCTCCGCGATCCGAGGAAGCTCGTGGAGCGGATGAGAGGGCGTTAGCGGCAGCGCGGATACTGAATCAAGAGAGAGGCGGAACCGTGACGCTTGCCTCGAACTCGTTGTCCGTCTCCATGCTCTCCTCGATCCGGTTCGACGGATCGATCACGACGCGAATCTTGTGCGTTCCCGCTGAGAGCCTCCCGACTGCGATGTGCGGGTTCCGGACGGTTTCGGCGGCAGCGATCGAACCCGCGATGACCCACGAACGGGCGAGCGCGCCGTCGACGAAGATCGCAACCTCGAAGGGAGCGAAGGTCGTGCGATTGCCGAAGTTTCGAACGGCGATGTCGGCGAACCAGGACCCGGGCTCCGTATCCGGCGCGTCGTCGTTCGAAAGAATCACGAGGGCCTGTTCGCGATCGACGCGCACGAGCGTCAGGTTAGGCCCGTCGGCATGGGAGCGGAGAAGGCCGC
>DATFVB010000266.1 GCA_035260525.1 Thermoanaerobaculia bacterium | reverse complement strand
GCCCGCATCCCGCCGGGCTCGCGCCTCGCCGCGCCCCGTCGTCGTCACAACTGAGGGGCGCCGATACGAACGCGGACCGCAGGGTGGTCGCTCGGGATCTGCCGGGCTCCTCGCGGCGCGACGAAGTCTCGCGCAAGCGCTGCGCGAGACGACTTGCGCCGCGGGAGCGGGAGCGCGGCGAGGGGGTGGCGGCTCCGGCGGCCGAGTCGCTCGTTCGACGAGCCGCCGGGCCGACACGCGCCCCCGGTCCCCAAGCAAGCTCCCGCGACGGGGCGGGTGGCGCGAAGCGTTCCCGGCGGCGAGCCGGCCGCCGCGCAGCGGGCTCGTAACCCCTCCACAGCCCGCGCCGGCCGGGCCGGCCTTCGGCCCCCCTCACCCGGCCGCCTGTGGCGGCCACCCTCTCCCGCCGGGCGAGGGGAAGTCGGCGGCTTCGCTTTGCTCGCGGCCCCATGTGGGCGTCCGCGCGACAGGACCCGCTCCACACGCCTCGCCTCCTCCGTCCCGCAACCTGCCGGATCCCCTCACCTGTCGCGAGTACGCGGCATTTTCTCCCCAAGGGAGAGGTCGTTCGGAGGCGCGGCAGAGCCGCGCGGCATCGTCTGCCGCCGGCTGCTCCCAGTCCGGTTCGGCGGCGGAGCCGCCGCGGCGTGCAGCGCCGCATTCCCCGAGCGAGCGTCTGCCGCGGGTTCGCGGAAGTTCGTCGCGATGCGGCCGTGGGTGGCGCGCGGGCGTCCCTCTCGGATCCGGCCGCCGCGCACCGGCTTGTAGCCCCTCTGACGCGTGCGCCGGCCGGGCCGCGAGGGCGTCCGCGTGACAGGACCCGCAAGGAGCCGCATCGCCTTCGAGAGCCCGCGATCCCGCCGGCTGCGCGAGCGAGGCCCTGTCCGAAGGGCCGGTTTGCAATATCCCCTGTCCGCCGCTACACTTCCCCTAACTTTCATGGCGACCACCGTTTCGTTGCATCAATTGCTCAAGCAGATGGTGGAGATGGGCGCGTCCGATCTCCATCTGACGACCAACTCCCCGCCGATGGTCCGGCTCGACGGCAAACTCGCCCCGCTCCCGTACCCGCCGCTCTCGGTCCCCGACACGAAGCAGGTGGCCTATTCGGTGCTCACCGACGCGCAGAAGCACCGCCTGGAGGAGACGCTCGAGCTCGATTTCTCGTTCGGCGTCAAGGGCGTCGCCCGTTTCCGGGCCAACAACTTCTTCCAGCGCGGCGCGGTCGCCGGCGTCTACCGTCAGATTCCCTACGAGATCCTCTCCTTCCAGCAGCTCAACCTGCCGCCGGTGGTCGAGACGCTCTGCGAGAAGCCCCGCGGCCTGATCCTCGTCACGGGCCCGACCGGCTCCGGCAAGACGACGACCCAGGCGGCGATGCTCGACAAGATCAACCGCGAGAAGCCGCTCCACATCGTCACGATCGAGGACCCGATCGAGTTCCTGCACTCGCACAAGAAGGCGATCGTCAACCAGCGCGAGCTGCACGCCGACACGCACTCTTTCCCGAACGCGCTCCGCTCGGTGCTCCGCGAGGATCCGGACGTCGTGCTCATCGGCGAGATGCGCGACCTCGAGACGATGGAAGCGGCCCTGCGCATCGCGGAGACCGGGCACCTGACGCTCGCGACCCTCCACACGAACTCGGCGGCGCAGTCGCTCAACCGCATCGTGGACGCCTTCCCCGCGCACCAGCAGTCGCAGATCCGCACCCAGCTCTCCTTCGTGCTCGAGGGGATCCTCTGCCAGGCGCTTCTCGAGAAGGCCAGCGGCAAAGGCCGGGTCATGGCGATGGAGATCCTGATCCCGAACGCGGGCATCCGGAACCTGATCCGCGAAGACAAGATCCACCAGATCTACTCGATGATGCAGACGGGACAGTTGAAGCACGGGATGCAGACGTTCAACCAGTCGCTCGCGACGCTCTACCACAAGCGGCTGATCACCCTCGACGCCGCGATCGCGCGCTCCTCCCACGCGGAGGAGCTCCAGGAGTTGATCTCGCGCGGATCGGGGATCAACACGGCACAGGCCGCCGCGTCCGCCGGCGGTCCCGCGCGCCGGGTCTAGGGAGCGAGCATGGCGAATTTCGTCTGGAAGGGTCGGGACCGCTCCGGCGCCGTTCAGGAAGGCGTTCTCGTCGCCGATACGAAGGACCTCGCGTTCGCGACGCTCTCCCGCCAGGGGATCGTCGTCAGCGGCATCCGCGAGAAGGGGAAAGAGGCCGCGCTCCCGCGCGCCGGGCGAAAGATCCCCTCCAAGAAGGTCGCGGTCTTCACCCGGCAGTTCTCCGTGATGATCGACGCCGGCCTGCCGCTCGTGCAGTGCCTCGAGATTCTCGCGATGCAGCAGGATCACAAGTCGTTCCAGAAGATCCTCTACCAGGTCCGGCAGGACGTCGAGTCCGGTTCGTCGCTGGCGGAGGCGATGCGCAAGCATCCGCGCGCGTTCGACGCGCTCTACGTCAACATGGTCGCCGCCGGCGAGTCGGGCGGCATCCTCGACACGATTCTCCAGCGTCTCTCGACCTACATCGAGAAGGCGGTCAAGCTGAGGAGCCAGGTCCGGTCGGCGATGATCTACCCGATCGCGGTCATCACGATCGCGGCGTGCGTCGTCGCCATCATTCTCCTGAAGGTCATCCCGACGTTCGCGGCCCTGTTCGCCGGGCTCGGCGCCGAGCTGCCGATGCCGACCCGAATCGTGATCGCGGCGTCGAATTTCCTCGCGCGGTACTTCATCTTCGTCGTCATCCTCATCGGCCTCGGCATCTACGCGTTCCGCGCGTACTACCGCACGGACAACGGCCGGCACACGATCGACCGGATCCTGCTGCAGCTCCCGATCTTCGGCGAGATCCTCCGAAAGATCGCGGTCGCCCGCTTCTGCCGGACGCTCGCGACGCTCACGGCCTCGGGCGTCCCGATCCTGGACTCGCTCGAGATCACCGCCAAGACCGCCGGCAACGCGATCATCGAGGACGCGATCTTCGCGACGCGCAAGAGCGTCGAGGCGGGCAAGACGATCGCGGAGCCTCTCCGGGACGCGAAGGTCTTCCCCAACATGGTCGTGCAGATGGTCTCCGTCGGAGAGCAGACCGGCGCGCTCGACACGATGCTCAACAAGATCGCCGAGTTCTACGAGGACGAAGTGGATGCCGCGGTCGCCGGCCTCATCAAGCTGATGGAGCCGATCATGATCGCGATCCTGGGCGTGGTGATCGGCGGAGTCGTGATCGCGATGTATCTGCCGATGTTCTCACTCATCTCCAAGATCGGCTAACCGGCAGAGCGCCGGTGCGGCGATGCATCGAGCCGGACGGGCGCGTGCCGCCCGCGTCGGCCTCCGACGTTCGCCTTCGGTACGCCTGCGGCCGCCGCGGGCGGCCCGCATCCCGCCGGCTCGCGCCTCGCCGAGATCGCCCATGAATCCGCGCCTCGCCGCGCCGACGGCCGTTGATTCCCCTCTCTCGAAGTCCGGGTGACGGGTCATTCGTGCGGTTCGCAGTAGCGCGGCGGGAAACGCGAGCGCGTTTTCCGCGGCGGGAGGCCGCCCGTCCTCGCCCGGCGCATCCGTCGTAAAATCACCGAAATGGATTCCCTGACCCGGTCGCTCCGGTTTCTCACCATCATGCGCCTGGTCGTCGTGGGGACGATCGTGCTCTCGTGCCTCCTGATCCAGGCGAGCGCGGGACTGAACCTGCGGCTCGGGCCGATTTACGGCGTCGGCGCGGCGGCCGTCGTCCTCTCCGGAGCATGGGCGGCCGCGGGGCGGGTGCTGCGCCCGGTGCAGCAGGCCTACGTCCATCTCTGCGGCGACCTCGTCCTCGTGACGGCCCTCGTCTATTTCTCCGGCGCGTCCGACTCGGTGTTCACGTTCCTCTATCTCGTCGTCATCGCCGTTGCGGCGTTCCTGCTGCTCCGCCGCGGCGCGCTCCTGGTCGCGTCCCTGGCCTCGATCCTCTACGGCCTCATGATCGAGCTCACCACCTACGAAGTGATCCCGCCGCCGCCGCTCTTCTACCGGACCGACTGGACGAGCCCGACCCTCCTCTTCTCCCTCTCTTTCACGATCGCCGGCTTCTACGGCGTGGCGGTGCTCGCCTCTCTCATCGCCGAGAAGCTCCATCTCGCCCGCCGCGAGATTTCGGAGCGAACGCTCGAAATCGAGAAGATCCGCGCCCTTCACGCCGACGTGATCGAGTCGATGTCCTCGGGCCTCGCCACGGTCGACGCGTCGGGGATCGTGACGTTTCTGAACCGCTCCGGAGGCGAGATCCTCGAGCGGCTTCCGCTCGAGGCGAAGGGGTGCTGGCTCTGGGATCTCGGCCTCCTGTCGGTGGAGGAATGGCAGAAGATCACGTCGGGCTGGTTTCGGTCCGCTTCGACCCGCGGCGAGACGGAGATCGGCGGCCCGGAGCGGCCGCGCACGATCGGGTACTCGGTCCGGAAGCTGAAGGGGACGGCGGGCTTCCTCCTGCTCTTCCAGGACCTCTCCGACGTGAAGACGCTGGAGGCCGAGGCTCGCTCCCGGGAGAAGCTCGCGGCCGTCGGCCAGCTCGCGGCCGGCATCGCGCACGAGATCCGGAATCCCCTCGCATCGATCTCGGGCTCCGCCCAGATGCTCGGCAACGACATGCGGACCGGCTCGTCGGAGCGGCGCCTCGTGGAGATCATCGTGGCGGAATCCCGGCGCCTGTCGAAGATCCTCGAGGACTTCCTCCACTACGCCCGTCCCGGCGCGCCGCAATGCGTCGTCTTCGACGTCGGGGCCTCGCTCTCGGAGGCGATGAACCTCTTCTCGCACAGCGACGAGGTCCGCGATCATCATCTCCTCAACCTGCAGGTGGAGTCCGCGGCGTCGATCTACGGCGACCCGGGACAGGTGCGGCAGATCTTCTGGAACGTCGCGCGCAACGCGATCGCCGCGATGCCCGAAGGCGGCATCCTCGACGTGACCGGCCGCGTCGAGAACGACTGGTACGCCATCCGGTTCCACGACACCGGCCGCGGGATGTCGCCGGAGCGGCAGGAGATGCTGTTCCAGCCGTTCGCCACCGCCTTCGACGGCGGGACGGGGCTCGGGATGGCGATCGTGCGCCGCCTCGTCGAAGAGCACGCGGGGCGCATCCGGGTCGAGTCGCGGCCCGGTTTCGGCACCTCGATCGAAATATTTCTTCCGCGGAAGACGGCCGAACGGGCCGGCTCGTCGGCGGCATGAGCGGAGGTCCCATGAAAATCCTGATCGTCGACGACGAGTCGAGCCTGCGGGAGATGCTGTCGATCTTCTTCGCGAAGGCCGGCCACACGACGGCCGTCGCCGCGTCCTTCGAGGAGGCGCGGGCGGCCGCGTCGCGCGAGGACTTCGACGCGATCCTCTGCGACATCAAGATGCCGGACGGCTCGGGGATCGACCTCCTCTCGCACTTCCGGGAGACCCAGCCGAACAGCCCCGTGCTGATGATCACCGCGCACGCATCGCACGAGGACGCCGTCGAGGCGATGCGCCGGGGCGCCGCCGACTACATCGGGAAACCCTTCGACCTCTCGGAGCTCGCCGTCAAGCTCGACAAGGCGGTCGCCCGGCGCGTGCTCGAGGAGGAGAACCTCTACCTCAAGCAGGAGCTCGCCGCCCGCTACGCGTTCGCCAACGTGATCGGGAAGTGCTCCCGGATGCGCGAGATCTTCCGCGCGATCGAGAGGATCGAGAAGATCTCCTCGACCGTGCTGATCACCGGCGAGAGCGGGACGGGCAAGGAGCTCATCGCGCGGGCGATCCACTTCTCCTCGACCCGGAAGAACGGCAAGTTCATCTCCGTCAACTGCGGCGCTCTTCCCGAGATGCTTCTCGAGTCGGAGCTCTTCGGGCACGAGCGGGGCGCGTTCACGGGCGCGATCCGCGAGAAGAAGGGGCTCTTCGCCGAAGCCGACGGCGGCACGCTCTTCCTCGACGAGATCTCCGAGACCTCCCCGGCGATGCAGGTCAAGCTCCTGCGCGTGCTCCAGGAGAAGACGATCCGGAAGGTCGGCGGAAACGAGGAGCAGCTCGTCGACGTGCGCATCATCGTCGCGACGAACCGGGACCTGAAGCAGGCGGTGGCGGAGGGGAAGTTCCGCGAGGACCTCTTCTATCGGATCAACGTCATCCCGATCGCGCTTCCGCCGCTCCGCTCGCGCGTCGAGGACATCCCGCTGCTCGCCGAGCATTTCATCAAGAAGATCTGCAAGGACCAGCGGATCCCGGAAAAGAACATCTCGGCCGAGGCGATGCGGCTGCTCGAGGCATATCCCTGGCCGGGAAACGTTCGCGAGCTCGAGAACACGCTCGAGCGAACCGTCGCGCTCGAGCCGGGCCCGGTGATCACGTCGCGCAGTCTGCCCGCGGCCATCACCTCGTCGTTTCCGAGCTCCCTTCCCGATTTCGCGGCGCTTCCCGCCGAGGGACTCGACCTCGAGGCGTATCTCGAGGCCGTCGGCAAGCGGCTCATGCAGGAAGCGCTCGAGCGCAGCGGCGGCGTGCAGACGCAGGCCGCCGAGCTCCTGAAGATGTCGTTCCGCTCCTTCCGGTACTACGCGAAGAAATATGGGCTCATCAAGCGGGAGGAGCTCTACGGCGCCGGGGAGATTTAGCCGGCGTGCGATACATCGAGCGATACGGGCGCGTGCCGCCCGCGAGACCCTGCGACATACGCCCCGGTATGCCTCGGGATCTCGCGGGCGGCCCGCATCCCGTCTCGCTCGCGTCTCGCGACGCCTCGCGGCTGAGATAATCGACCCGCGATGACGGTTCGAAGCGTCGCCAGGATCCCCGCGAGGTTCACGATCTTCTTCTCGATCGCTCTTGCTCTCGGCTGCGCGCGGTCCAACGGCGTGCCGAAAGACGCCGGGAAAGCGGCGAAGGATCAGCCGACGGTGACGATGCCGTCCGGCAACACCTACCGCGTCGAGATCGCGGCGACGCCCGACGCGCGCGCGCAGGGGCTGATGTATCGCGAGAGCCTGGCGGACGGCCGGGGGATGCTCTTCCTGTTCCCCCGTCCCACGGTCGAGGCGTTCTGGATGAAGAACTGCAACTTCCCGATCGACATCGTCTGGATGGACGCGAACCGGCGGGTGATCTTCGTCTCGGCCCACACCCCGCCGTGCAAGGACGATCCTTGCCCGACTTACGGACCCAGGGTGAAGTCTCTCTACGTCCTCGAGATCCCCGACGGCGCCGCGGCGAAGGAGAAGGCGGAGATCGGTTCGACGCTCGCGCTCGCGAATGTTCCCCCGCTGCCGTCGGAGTAATTTCCCGGGCCCCGCGCCTAATAAACCTCTTCAGGAATCGGGCTAGCTTCCGGCCAAGCCTCAAGAGCTTCTTTTTGGGTTCTGTATCCAATATCGACGATCGTGAGATAGCCATCGGCGAGAACGGCGATCGCGAAGAGAAAGTCTTGGCCTTCATCTCCGCAGCGAAGGAACGTATCGCGGCCCTCGTAACTTTCAATTCTCAGGACGAACCTCATTCTTTTCACGGGCCCTCCTCCGCCTTCCTGATCTCCACCGAGTCAAAGCTGAAAGACATTTTCACGGTGGTAGGCGAGGTTCTCTTCCGATGGTTGAAATCGTACCGGCGCAGCAACGGCCGTCCCCTCGAACCGAGTGAAGAAATCCTCGAAGAGCCGATAAGGCACATGTTCTCTGAGTCTGGTCGAGAGCACGAGTCGACCTTTCATGTCCAAGGTAACCAGTCCGGAGTCGAAGGCCGCGTCATGCAAAGCATTTAACGCAAGGCCATTCATCGG
>DATFVB010000265.1 GCA_035260525.1 Thermoanaerobaculia bacterium | reverse complement strand
CCCCCGACGCCGTCCCGGCCGCTGCCGGGAAAGGCCAACGACGTTTTCGCGTCACCGGATGGAAACGTCTTCCGGCGCACGGGCGACGGCCGATGGCAGGAGAGCAACGGTCATGGCTGGAAAGCGCCGAGCCCGCCGGCCTCGCCGGCGCCGTCGCGGCCTCCCGTCGTCCGCCCCGCGCCTCCCGCGCAGCTCGAACGCGACTTCTCGGCCCGGCAGCGCGGCGAGGCCCGTGCTCCGCGGACGATGCCCGCCTCGCCGGCGCCGCGCCCGGCCGCTCCGCCGAGCCGTCCGGCGCCTCCACCGAAACGCCCGCGGCGATAGTCCGCTCGGAAAGTCTTCGATTCGGGGGGGTTCGTCGATGAAATGATCGACGTCGACGTTCTGTTAAGATTCCCCCGTGCCGTCACCAGTTCGCGAAGCGATCGATCTCCTCTCCAAGAGCGGCGAAGCCGCTTTCGCGATCGACGCGAGCGACCGGCTCGTCTACTGGAACAAGGGATGCGAAGAGCTTCTCGGGTTCGAAGCGCAGAAGGTGCTCGGAAAGCTCTGTTTCGAGGTGATTGCGGGGCGCGACGAACACGGGAACGTCTACTGCTTCAAGAACTGCCCCGTCGCTCACCAGGCGAGACACAACGAGGACGACCCCGTCCAGCCGTTCATCCTCACCGTCAAGGACAAGCAGGGCGCCGCGCGCAAACTGACGGTTTCGATGTTCGCCGTTCCCGCCGTGCGGCCGTCGCTTTCCGCCGTCGTGCACGTCGTCCGGGAGAACGGCGCGCCCGCGTCTCCGCTCGAGAAGACGCTGGCGAAGCAGGCGGCGACCGCGCCTGCCGTGCGATGGCCCCTTCTGACGACCGAAGGGCAGCCGGTCGAGCTGACGACCCGCGAAAAGGAGATCCTCCGGTGTCTCGCGGAGGGTTACTCGACGTCCGCGATCGCGGAAAAGCTGTTCATCGCGCCGGTGACCGTGCGCAACCACGTGCAGAGCATCCTTCAGAAGCTGGACGTGCACACGAAGCTCGCGGCTGTGGTTTTCGCCTACCGCCACCAACTCATCTAATAAAGCGGGCGCGGACCATACGCGCCGTTATACGGGTCCGACGGGCCGGCCGGCGGCTCGACGTACGCTCTCGGTACGCCTTCACCGCCGGCCGGCCTGCCGGATTCGTCTTCCGGCACGTCTGGCCGCGCCTCGAAGTCCCGCGAATTGAAGACGACAGAGCCCCCGGGCGGAACCGACTTCGAGCGGCGGTCTCAGCGTACCCGGCGGGAAGCCTTCTTCGGGGCCTTCGGCGCCGGCTGCCGGCGGACAAGATTCTTCCCCGCTCCCAGCTTCCGGCAGACGAGGTCGAGGAGGTCCGAGACGGTGACGATCCCGACGAGCGCATCGCCGGAGACGACCGGCAGGGCGCCGATCTTCTTGCGGCGCATCGCGTAGGCGGCGTCCTCGACGGGGGTCTGCGGCGTCACGACGGCGACCCCCCGGCTCATGACCTGGTCGATCGTCCGGTCGATTCTCAGGTCCCCGAGCAGGAGACCGGCGATGTCCCGATCGGAGACGATCCCGACGACCCGATTCCCGCGGACGACGACCAGGTGTCGGAGCTTCTTCGCCCGCATGCGCTTGAGCGCCTGCTCCGCCGATCCGTCTTCGGTGATCGTCTCCACCTTCCTTCGCATCAGCTCTTCGACTCGCACGGTCGCCTCCCTCGGACCCCACTCTACCGCGCCCGCCCGAGGACGGCCATTGTCCCCGAAATGATGCATTTGAAGCAGGAAACCCTCGCCGGGCGGGGACATGATCGGATCGGGAAGGGAGGGCCCAACCATGCGTGTAAGAGACGTGATGACCACCCGCGTCTGGTCGTGTTCGGAGAACGCGACGGTCGCATCGGCCGCGAACACGATGCTCGATCACAACTGCGGTTTCGTCCCCGTCGTCGGCAGGACCGGCGAGATCCTCGGCGTCATCACGGACCGTGATCTCTGCATGGCGGTCGTGCGGGGAGATCGCCGTCCCTCGGAGATCCCGCTCGCGGAGGTCTGCTCGGGTCGCGTGGTCTCCTGCGGACCCGACCAGGAGATCCACGACGTGCTGCAGGTCATGGAGAGCGCCAAGGTCCACCGGCTTCCCGTGATCGAGGACGGAAGGCTCAAAGGGATCATTTCGATGACCGACGTGCTTCGTCACGCCGCCCCCGTCCGGACCGCCGAGGAGGACTGCCTCACCTGCGCGGAAGCGGTCGGCGCCCTCAAGATGATCACGGCCGTTCGCCGGCCGCACAAAAACTGGGTAGCAGCCGCGGAATGACCACAGATTGAAGCGTTTGCATCATGCGCGGAGACCCGACTTTCGAGAGACTGAAAGCGGCAAAGGGAGCAACGGGCTCAAACCGCCGAATCGAGGAGGGGCAATGCAATCCGCAGACGCCAATCGAACCATCCGAAGCCGCGGTCCGGGTGCGGAAAAGGGAACGATCCCTCTCCCGCCGGCCGCGCCTCCGAGACCCGAGACGATGAGAACGGGTCCCACGGGAGAGTGGCTCAGCCGCACGGAAGTGGCCCGCCTTTTCCAGGTTTCCGCCTCGACCGTCACGCGCTGGGCGCGGGAAGGCAAGGTTCCCGCCAAGCGCACGCCGGGAGGTCACTATCGATACCCGGCGGCCGAGGTTCGCCGTCTCGCGGGGACGTCCGGTCCCGGCGAGCTGGTTCGTCTCGACTGATCGTCCGGGACATTTCGCGCGCGCAACGCGCCGGGAGGAAGAACATGAAATCGGTTACCCGCACGGGGCTCGTCATCGGCGGACTCTATCTGGCGGCGATCGCCTCGCAGGGCGTCGCGTTCGGCAAGGCTGCGTGGGTCAAGCAGGCGAAAGACCTCGGAATGCCCGCGCAGAACTGCCTCTACTGCCACACCGAGAAGATGCCGAAGAAGGACACCTTCAAGGTGGACGCGCTCAACGACCGCGGCAAGTGGCTCGTGAGCGAGAAGGACAAGCGGAAGGCCGCCGAGATCGACCTGTCGTGGCTCAAGGAGTATCCGGGCGGCTCCGCACAGAAATAGCTTCCGGCAACCAGCGGGGCCGGGTCCCCGATCCGGCCCCGTCTCGGTCCGTCCACCCGACGGACAAAAAAGGCGCGCGGTGAGACCATGAAGATCGTCCGATATTTCCTGCTCGCAGTTTGCACGGCGGCGGGCGCCGCGGCCGCCGCGGAAAAGGGTGCGAAACCGAAACCACCCGCCGACGCCGACTGCCTCGCCTGCCACTCCGATCCGACGCTCAAGTCGGAGAAGGGACGCCCACTCTTCGTCGCCGCCGCCCGGCTCGCGAAATCCGTGCACGGCGCCGCGGGCCTCGCCTGCGTCGACTGCCACACGGGCTTCGATCCTTCGGAGATCCCGCACAAGAAGAAGATCACCGCCGTCGCGTGCGCCGGATGCCACGACGACGTCGGCAGCAAACATGCGTTCCATCCGGATCTCGCCAAGGCGGAAAAGAGCGGGCCGCCGCCGTCCGTCGCGTGCCAGACGTGCCACGGCGGCCACGACGTCGTCCCGGTCGCTTCAAAGGCTTTCCCGCTGCGCGCCGATCCCGTGACGGGATGCTCCTCGTGCCATGAGGACGTCGTTTCCGAGTTTCGCTTCTCCGCACACGGCCGGGCGCTCGCGCGCTCCGTCAAGGGCGCGCCCGACTGCCTCACGTGCCACCAGCGGTCGATCATCGGCGACATCAGCGTTTCCTATGCCGCGCGCAAGATCGCGCAGGAGAAGATGTGCCTCTCCTGCCACCTGAAGAACCCGGCGATCCGGGCGATGATGCCGAGCGCCGGTTTCATCTCGTCCTTCGAGACGAGCGTCCACGGACGCGCGCTCGCCGCCGGGAACGCGAGCGCGCCGACCTGCATCGACTGCCACGGAAGCCATCAGATGAGCAATCCCCTTTCGCCCGGCTCGAACGTCGGGAAGCTCGAGATCCCGCATCTGTGCGCGAAGTGCCACGCCGTGGAAGCCGCGCAGTACGCGGCGAGCGTTCACGGGACCGCGCTCGCGCGCGGCATGAAGGACGCCCCCGTCTGCACCGACTGCCACGGCGAGCACAACGTGCTCCCGCGCCGGGATCCGAACTCGCCGATCGCGGCGGCCAACATTTCGGCGCGGGTCTGCACTCCCTGTCACGGTTCGCTGAAGCTCAACCAGAAGTACGACCTCCCCACCGACCGGTCGAAGAGCTATGCCGACAGCTTTCACGGGCTGGATGCCCGCGGCGGCGTCGTCAAAGTCGCCAACTGTGCGAGCTGCCACGGTGCGCACGACATCCTGCCTTCGTCCGATCCCCGTTCGCGCGTCGCGAGGGCGAATCTCGCGACGACGTGCGGTCAGAAGGGCTGTCATCCGAATGCCAACGCGAAGTTCGCGCTGGGCCGAGTGCACGTCACCGGGTCCAAAGACAAGGACCCGCTGCTCTTCGTGATCG
This sequence comes from Thermoanaerobaculia bacterium, assembly GCA_035260525.1. Taxonomy (NCBI): domain Bacteria; kingdom Pseudomonadati; phylum Acidobacteriota; class Thermoanaerobaculia; species Thermoanaerobaculia bacterium. Next base: position 7,989 of record DATFVB010000265.1, on the reverse strand, counting down.
CGACGATCTATCTGATCGTCATCATCGGCACGATCGGCGGGATGCTGGCGCACAACGCCCTCGATTTCCTGCGGAGGCTCCGCCGCCGGTTCCGGGTCCGCATGGGACGCGAAATCGAGGCGCCCGCGGGGAGCGGCGTCTATCTCCGGATGACGCTCTTCGAGCGGCTGCAGCACGGGGGCATCGCGCTGCCGTTCATCCTCCTCGTCGTGACCGGCTTCATGTTGCACTATCCCGACGCCGCGTGGGTCCGATTCATCCGGCGCATCAACCCGCGGGCGTTCGGGCTCCGGAGCGTCCTCCATCGGGCGGCCGGCGCCGTCATGATCGCGACGAGCCTCGTCCACGTCGCCTACATCGTCTTCACGGTTCGCGGCCGGCAGTTCGTCAAGGACATCTGGCTGCGGCCCAGGGACCTCAAGGACGCCTGGAAGGCGGTCAAGTACAACCTCGGGCTCTCGAAGGAGCGGCCCCTCTACGGGCGCTTCTCGTACGCGGAGAAGACCGAATACTGGGCGCTCGTCTGGGGCACGATCGTGATGTCGGCCACCGGCATCGTGATGTGGTTCGACAACACGTTCATCGGCCTCCTCACGAAGCTCGGATACGACGTGAGCCGCACGATCCACTTCTACGAAGCGTGGCTCGCCACACTCGCGATCGGCGTCTGGCACCTCTATTTCGTCATCTTCAATCCGGACGAATACCCGATGAACCTCGCCTGGCTCACGGGGATGCTCAGCGAGAAGGAAATGGAGGAAGAGCATCCGCTCGAGCTCGAGCGGATCCGCCGGACCTCCGCCCCTGCGCCCGTACCCGGGACGCCTCCGGTCGCATGAAGCCCGGCCAGGCGCTCGGTATCCTCTTCGCCGTCCTGGCCCTCGGGGCCGCCGCCCGGGGCGCGGACCCGGCGCCGCCGACGCGGGACGACTGCCTGGCCTGCCACGATGCCGGCCCGAGGACCGGCCGGCGGAAGGCCGGCGAGCCGCCTCCCTTCAACGCCGCGGCCCTCAAGGCGTCTCCTCACGCCGACGTCGCGTGCGTCGATTGCCACAGCGACATCAAGGAGGTGCCGCATCCCGACAAGCTCGCGAAGGTGGAGTGCGGCTCGTGCCACGCCGACGAGGGGAAGCAGTACGCGCAAAGCGTCCACGGCCGCAAGGCCGCCGCCGGCGACGCTTACGCGCCCGGCTGCAAGAGCTGCCACGGCACGCACAACGTGCTCCGGCCGGGAAGCCCCGGCTCGCCCACGTACACGATGGAGATCCCGCGTCTCTGCGGCAGCTGTCACCGCGAAGGCACGACCGTCAGCCTGACGCGGAGGATCCCGCAGACGAACATTCTCGGAAACTACATCGACAGCATCCACGGGGAAGGCCTCTTCAAGCGCGGGCTGATCGTCGCGGCAGTATGCACGAGCTGCCACACCGCGCATTTCGTGCTGCCGCACACGGACCCCCGGTCTTCGATCGCGAAACAGAACATCGCGAAGACCTGCACGAAATGCCACGCGCAGATCGAAACCGTCCACCGGAAGGTGATCCGCGGAGAGCTGTGGGAAAAGCAGCCGCATCTGATTCCCGCGTGCGTCGACTGCCACTCCCCGCACCAGATCCGCAAGGTTTTCTACTCGCAGGGAATGGCCGACCAGGATTGCATGCGCTGCCACGGCAAGCCGGAGCTGAAGAGCTCCGAAGCCGGCCAGACTCTCTCCATGTTCGTCGACCAGAGGGAGCTGGCGCATTCGCGCCACGCCCGGATCGCCTGCGTCCAGTGCCACACCGGCGGAGACCCGGCGGACACGCGGCCGTGCCGCACGATCACGGGGAAAGTCGATTGCTCGATCTGCCACGCGGCGGTCGTCGATCAATACAAGGAGAGCGTTCACGGACAGCTCTTCGCCAAGGGCAGCCCGGACGCGCCGGCCTGCCAGGATTGCCACACCGCCCACGGCGTGCTGAGCAAGACCGACTCGACGTCACCGACCTTCTCGCGCAACGTTCCGGCCCTGTGCGCGCGTTGTCATCGCACCGGAGAGAAGGCGGCGGTCCGCTACACGGGCAAACAGAAGAACATCGTCGAGAACTACCTGGAGAGCATCCACGGCAAGGGGCTCATGGGGGCCGGCCTGACCGTCACCGCCAACTGCGCCGACTGTCACAGCGCGCACCACGAGCTGCCGGCCGCCGACCCCAGATCGAGCGTGAATCGCGCCAACGTCGCCGGGACGTGCGGGACATGCCACCGCGGTATCTACGAGTTGTTCACGAAGAGCGTGCACTCGCCGCTGGTGACGCGGACGAGCAAGCCGCTCCCGGTCTGCAGCGATTGCCACTCGGCCCACAGCATCCAGCGAACGGACCTTTCGAACTTCCGGCTGCACATCATGGACCAGTGCGGGCGCTGCCACGAGAAGATCGCCGCGACGTACTTCGACACGTTCCACGGCAAGGTCTCCAAGCTCGGATACCTGGGCACGGCGAAGTGCTACGACTGCCACGGGTCGCACGACATCCTGCCGGTGACCGACCCGCGCTCGCGGCTCTCCCACGCCAACATCGTCAAGACGTGCGGGAAGTGCCACAAAGGCTCGCACCGGCAATTCGCGGGCTACCTGACGCACGCGACGCACCATGACCCGAAGCGCTATCCCTTCCTCTTCTATACGTTCTGGGGGATGACGTTCCTCCTCGTCGGAACGCTCACGGTGGCAGGCGGCCACACGGCGCTCTGGCTGCACCGCTCGCTCGGCGATCGCCGGCCCGACGCCGAAGCCGCGGAAGCCGGCGATCGCGTCTACGTCCGCCGGTTCACGACGTTCCAGCGAAATCTCCACCTGATGGTGATCGGCAGCTTCCTGGGCCTCGCCGCGACCGGCATGACCCTGAAATTCTCCTATGCTCCCTGGGCCAGGGTCCTCGCGCGACTCTTCGGCGGCTTCGTCGCTGCCGGCCTGATCCACCGCTTCTGCGCGGTCGTGACTTTCACCTATTTCGGACTCCATCTCTTTGACCTCGTCCGCCAGAAGAAGAAGGGCGGAAAGACCTGGATGAAGCTCATCTTCGGTCCGGAGAGCATGATGCTGAACCGCCGCGACTGGCGCGAGTTCGTCGGGTCGATCAAGTGGTTCCTGAAGAAGGGGCCCCGACCGCGGTACGGGCGGTGGACCTACTGGGAGAAATTCGACTACTTCGCGGTGTTCTGGGGCGTGGCCGTGATCGGAATGACCGGGCTGATCCTCTGGTTCCCGACGGTCTTCACGCACGTCATGCCGGGCTGGATGGTCAACGTCGCGACGACGATCCACAGCGACGAGGCGTTGCTCGCGGTGTGCTTCATCTTCAGCATCCATTTCTTCAACACCCACTTCCGGCCCGAGAAGTTCCCGATCGACACGGTGATCTTCACGGGAGGCGTCCCGCTCGAGGAGCTCAAGCACGACCGGCCGCTCGAATACCGCCAGCTCCGGGAGAGCGGAGAGCTCGAACGCCTGAAGATGCCCGCGCCGATTCCTCTCGCCAGCCGGATGTGGCGCCGGTTCGGCTTCACCGCGCTCGCGATCGGGCTCTTCCTGATCGGTCTGATCCTGTACGCGATGCTGTTCGTATACCGGTAATCGGTTCGCCGCGGCGCCGGAGTGACGTTTCCGGGCACTAGAATGGCCCGGGGGGGGGCCGCGAAAGACGCGGCCAGGAAAGGGGAACGGAGAGCATGAAGGATTTCGTGAAGACCTGGCTGCGCCCGCTCGTTTACCTCGGGCAGAACCCGCTGAGCATTCTCGGGGCCGTCCTGACGACGAGCTCGGCGTTCACGCTCATCGCCTTCTGGATATTCGAGCTCCTGCAGGCCAAGCCGATCCATCCTTATGCGGGAATCGTCTTCTTCCTCATCCTTCCCGGCATCTTCCTCGCCGGCCTCGTCCTGATCCCGATCGGGCTGATCGTCCGCCGGCGCGCGCTCGTCCGTGCGGGGCTGCTCCCCCGTGAGTACCCGCGGATCGACTTCCACCAGCCGATCCTCCGGCGGGCGTTCGTCCTCGTCGGCGTGGCGACCTTCCTCAACTTCCTCATTCTCGGGACCGCCTCCTATCTCGGCGTCGAGTACATGGACTCGACGCAATTCTGCGGGCAGACCTGCCACACGGTCATGCAGCCCGAGTACGCGGCGTACCGGGACTCGCCCCATTCCCGCGTCGAGTGCGTCGAGTGCCACATCGGCGCCGGTGCGCCGTGGTTCGTGCGCGCGAAGATCTCGGGGGTGCGGCAGGTTTTCGCCGTGGCGCTGCACACGTATTCGACCCCCATTCCCTCGCCGGTCGAGCACCTGCGTCCCGCGCGCGAGACCTGCGAGCGGTGCCACTGGCCCCAGAGGTTCGTCGGAGACCGCCTCGTCGTCCGCACGAAGTTCACGGACGACGAGAACAACACGAAACAGCAGACCGTCCTGCTGGTCAAGGTGGGAGGGGGCCGCACCGGCGTCGAAGGAACGGGAATCCACGGCCGCCATCTCGACCACGGCTCACGGGTGAGCTACGTCGCGACCGATACGCACCGGCAGGTGATCCCCGTCGTCTGGTACGTGGACGATTCGGGCAAGACGGTCGAATACGTCTCGACGGACGTCAAGACGACTCCGGAGCAGCTCGCCCGCGGTGAGCACCGCACGATGGACTGCATGGACTGCCACAACCGTCCGTCCCACACGTTCGAGCTCCCCGAGCGCGCGGTCGACGAGGCGATGGCGGCGGGGACCATCAGCGCGACGCTCCCTTTCGTCAAGAAGGAAACGGTCGCGCTCCTGCGCGCCTCCTATCCCGACCAGCAGACCGCGACGTCGAAGATCTCGGAAGGCCTCGTCGACTTCTACCGCACGAAGTATCCTCCGGTCTACGCCGCTCACCGCGCGCAGATCGAGGCCGCCGCCGACCGGGCGGGCGCGATCTACCGGCGAAACGTCTTCCCCGCGATGAAGGTCGGGTGGGGGACGTACCCCAACAACCTCGGGCACGAGGACTTCCTCGGCTGCTTCCGGTGCCACGACGGCAGCCACGCGTCGAAGGACGGGAAGGTGATCACCCAGGACTGCGACGCCTGCCATGCCGTGCTCGCGCAGGAAGAGACGAATCCGAAGATCCTGACCGACCTCGGACTCAAGTGACGCGACCGGGCGCGCCGGACGTCTCCGGACGCGGGGGCGCCGCGGCGCCCGTCTGACCGTGGAGAGCCGGCCGAGCGGTCTTTCCAGCGCCCGCGCCCGGGAGCTCCTCGCCGAGCACGGCCCCAACCGCTACGCGCCCGCCGGACGCCGCGCGTCGTTTTTCGAGTTCGCCCGCATGCTCGCCGACCCGATGGCGATCATGCTGCTCGCGGCGGCGGTCCTCTCCTTCGTGGCCGGGGAGCGCCGCGACGGGATCGTGCTCCTCGTGGCCCTCTTCCCGGTGCTCGCCGTCGACGTCATCCTCGAAGCGCGGTCGCGCCAGGCGCTGAAGAAGCTCGCGCGGGCCGTCTCCCCGCGGGCCACGGTGGTGCGGGACGGCGCGCCCGTCGAGATCCCGACGGAGGAAATCGTGCCGGGGGACATCCTGCTCATCCGCGAGGGAGACGTCCTCCATGCGGACGGGACGGTCGCCTGGTCTGCGCATCTCGCGATCGACGAGTCGATGCTGACCGGCGAGTCGGAGCCGAAGGACAAGCTTCCCGGGACGCCGTTCTACGCCGGTTCGCGTGTGCTCACGGGCCAGGGAGGAGGCGAGGTGACGTCGACCGGCCTGAGCACGCAGTACGGGCGGATCGCCTCGCTCGTGGCCGAGGCACCCGACGCGCCGACGCCGATCCAGGAGAAGACCGCGAAGGTCGTTTCCGTTCTCGGCCGCATCGCGGTCCTCGTCGCCGCGGCGGTCTTCGGGCTCGCCTGGTATCGCGAGCGGTCGCTCTCGCGCGCGTTCGTCTCGGCGATCAGCGTCGCAATGTCGGCCATGCCCGAAGAGTTCCCTCTCGTCTTCACGCTCTTCCTGACGCTCGGGGCGTGGCGTCTGTCGCGCCATCGCGTGCTCGTCCGCCGCCTCGCGAGCGTCGAGACGCTCGGTTCGACGACCGTGATCTGCACCGACAAGACGGGGACGCTCACCCTCGGCCAGTTCGTCCTGGAGGCGGTGCTTCCGTTCGGTGAGCTCGGCGAGCAGGAGCTCCTGGAGACCGCCGTGCTCGCCTGCGAGATCGACCCCTCCGATCCTCTCGACCGCACGATCATCGAGTTCGCGCGGACGTCCGGGCTCGACCCCGGCCGCCTGCACACGAAAGGGATCCTCGTCCGCGACCACTCCTGGGACCCGCTCGGAAAGCACATGTCGCACGTGTGGAGGACGGAACGCGCGGCGGACGGCACGCTCGCGGTCGCCGCCAAAGGCGCGCTCGAAGGGATCCTGGAGCACTGCGCGCTCACTCCCGAACGCCGCGCCGAAGCGGAAATGCGCCATGCCGAGCTCGCCGCGGGGGGGCTGAGGCTCCTCGCGGTCGCCGGCAAGACCGAGAGTGCAGGGCCCGACGACCGCGAGCGCGACGAATCAGAGCTCGCGCTCGTCGGCTTTCTCGGCTTCCGCGATCCTCTCCGGCCGGAGATCGCCGCGGCCGTCGCGCAATGCCGAACCGCCGGAATCTCGATCAAGCTCGTCACCGGCGACCATCCGGTCACCGCCCGGGCGATCGCGGAGAGCGCCGGGATCGTCAGCGGACGCGAGCCGATCGTGACCGGCGACGAGCTCGCCGCCCTCTCTCCGCCCGATTTCGCGCGGCGGGTCGCCGAGTCGCCGATCCTCGCCCGCATCCTCCCGGAGCAGAAGTACGCGATCGTCGACACCCTCCGGGCCAACGGAGAGGTCGTCGCCATGGCCGGCGACGGCATCAACGACGCCCCGGCGCTCCGCCGCGCGTCGATCGGAATCAGCATGGGCGCGCGCGCGACCGAGGTGGCGCGGGCGGCGGCCGATCTCGTCCTGCTCGACGACAATTTCGGGTCGATCGTCGAGACGATCCGGGAGGGGCGCCGCATCTACGACAATCTGGAAAAGGCGTTCCGGTATCTGCTCGCCTTTCACGTGCCGATCGTCGTCCTCGCGGTCGTCGTTCCGCTGCTCGGCTTTCCCCTCCTGCTCCTCCCCGTCCATCTCGTCTGGCTCGAGCTCGTCGTCCACCCGGTCTCGGCGCTCCTCTTCGAGGGGGAGCCGGCGGATCCCGACGTGATGAGCCGTCCGCCGCGGCCGGCAGGCGCGTCGCTCCTCGGGAAGCGCACGGCCGGCAGCTCGATCGCGACGGGGGCGGCGCTCGCCGCCGCCGTGCTCGCGATCTACGCCGCCGCGCTGCCCGGAGGTGCCGACGCGGCCCGAGGATTCGCGCTCGCGGCCCTCCTTCCCGGGACCCTGCTGATCGCCTGGGCGGAGAGGGCGGGCGACCGGCCCTGGCGGAGAGTCCCCGCGCCGAACCCGTGGCGCTTCTGGGGTGTCGTCGCGCCGATCGCCGTCTCGCTCCCCCTCCTGCTCGCCTGGCCGGCGACCGCGCAGATCCTTCACGCGAGGTTCCCGAGCGGCGGGCGATGGGCAATCGCGCTCGGCGCCGCGGCGGCGGCCGTGGTCTGGCGGGCGTGGGGCACGCGAACCGAAAGACGAAAGAGCGCCTGACCGGGGCGTCAGCGATCATCCCGGGCTGCGGCCGGACCCCGTGATCTCCGATTCGTGCATCTCGCGGCCCGACGACCCCGGGACGACCTTCTTCGTGGCGGGCTATTCGGCCACCGGCGCGAACGGTCCGGGCCAGAGCGTCCTCGCCGCGGTCGCGAAGAGCATGGATCCCGGCCTGACGCTGCCGTAGCGCAGCCGCGCCCGCCTCCGCCTTCGCTGAAGCTTCCTCCTTCGCTGAAGCTTCGGCGGGACGAGCCGGCGCGACCAGTCGCCGCGCCGATCCTCCCCTTGAATCGAGGCGAGACGGCAACTCGGCT
>DATFVB010000264.1 GCA_035260525.1 Thermoanaerobaculia bacterium | reverse complement strand
TTTCTCCTTCCAGGAGCTCCATGACGGCGTAGGCGACCCCACCGTCCGTCCCGAAGTCGTGGATTGCCAGGATGTTCGGGTGATTCAACGCCGCGACCGCGTGCGCTTCGCGCTCGAAGCGCGCGAGCGCGTCAGAATCGTTGGCGAGCGACTCGGGGAGGACCTTGATCGCGACGAAGCGGTTGAGCTTCGTGTCCTTCGCCTTGTAGACCTCGCCCATGCCGCCGGTGCCCAGCGGCGCGAGGATCTCGTAGGGTCCGAGCCGGGCTCCGGCGGCGAGCGTCATTTCGGTGAGCTCTCCGCCGCGAGCGTCAGCAGCCAGAGCGAGGACCCGCCGTTGGATTTCGAATACACGAGAAAGCTGCCGTCCGGCGCCATGCTGGGCTCCTCCAGGAACAGGCCGGATTCCGGGAAACGGGTCACCTGCTGCGGCGTACCGCCGTCGGACGGCACCCTCCAGATGTTCCGGTGGCTCGGCTGGTAGAAGACCCATCGGCCGTCGGGAGAGACGAAAGAGTGCCGCAGGCGCTCGTCGGAGGAGACGAGGACCTTCGTGTCCTTGCCGTCCGACGAAACGCGGAGGAGCCGGTACTTCTCGCCGGCGGCTTCCTCCACCGCGATCCAGCGCCCGTCGGGCGACCAGGCGCCGTCGTACTTGTCCGAAGGCGATCGGGTGATCTGCCGAAGGCTCTTGTCTCCGAATCGGAACGCGAAGACCTGATCCCACCCGCCTCCCCGGTTGGTGAAGAGAATCTCCCGGCCGTCGGGCGAGAACGGCCCCGAATTCGCGAACAGAGTCTCGAGAGTCGTCAACTCGTCGGCCTGGCTCCCGTCCGGCGATACCGACCACACGGCGCCCTTTCCCGTCCGCTCCACCATGCGGGTGACCGCGATCCGTTTTCCGTCGGGGGACCAGTGCGGCTCGTTGACGCCGAGGTCTTTTCCGGGAAGCTCGATTCTCTCCGACCGCTTCGCATCGCGATCGTAGATCCAGAGGTCTTCCGATCCGAGCCGGTCGCTGTCGTACGCGATCTTCCGTCCGTCGGGAGAAACGGCCGGGTAGCGATCGAGTACGTGCCCGGTGTCGAGGGGCTCCTCCGGACCGGAAGGGCCGCTCCCGTCGGGCTTCATCGGAAGAAGTGTCAGATTGAGCGAGCCCTCGAGCTCGGCGATCGCGATGCGGCGCCCGTCGGCGGCGATCGCAGTGTCACGGAGGATCCCGGTCATCACCGCGATCGGGACCGGCCGCCCGGCGACCTTTCCGTCCGAGACCGCAACCGTCTCGACACGGGTGCCTCCCGACGGCTCCTGGTTGAGGTAGACGATCCGGCCGTTCTTCGCGTCCCACGCGTGGCTCGCGGCCCGCGGGAGGAGGAAGCGGGGCGCGGCGCCGCCCGCCGCGGAAACGGCGAAGAGCGCGCCGTCGGGAGCCGTCTCGAAGCTGATCCAGCGTCCATCCGGCGAGTAATGGATGCGGGTGATCTCGTACCTCGACTGGGCGGACGCGAGGATCGTTCGGGGCGCGCCTCCGTCGACCGGAATCTCGAGGATCGACCGGTGCGACTCCGGGCCGCTGACGTACGCGATGCGCTTGCCCGAGGAGTCCCACGCCGGCGCATTTGCGTCCGCGGCGAGCCGGCGCGCCTGGCCCCCGAGCGACGGCACGACCCAGAGATCCCCGCCGAAAACGCGGAACTGGAACCCGAACGCGGCGCCGGTGCGGATCATGCCGGTCCGCGACGAGCGCGTGGAGACGAACGCGATCGAGTTCCCGTCGGGGGAGAAGGCGGGCTGGAAGTCCTCGCCCGGGTCGTTCGTGACGTCGATCTCGTGTCCGCCGTCGACGCGGCGCACGTAGATCTCGAAATTGCCGCTCCGGTTCGACGCGAAGGCGAGGAGCGCCCCGTCCGGAGACCACGTGGGCCACTCGGAAATTCCGGGATCGTGGCTGAACCGCGCGACGCCCGCGAGCGCCGGACCTGCCGCCGGGGGCTTCCGCAGGGCGGAGGATCCGAGCCAGCCGGCGAGGGCCGCGGCGACGAGCGCGGCGGCGACGGCGAGAACGCGTCCTCGGCGCCGCTCCGGCGGCGCGGCGGCGACGGCGCCGGAGGCGGGCGCCGATGCGCTCTCGATCGCGAACGCGATGTCGCTCGCCGACTGGAATCTCTGCGCCGGCTTCTTCTCGAGACAGTGCCGGACGATCCGATCGAGCGCGAACGGAATCCGCGTCCCGGAAACGTCGAGCTCCTGCGGGTCCTCGCGGAGCACGGCGGTCATCGTTTCGGCGGCCGTTTCCCGCTGAAACGCACGCTTTCCGGAGAGCATCTCGTAGAGGACGGCCCCGAACGAGAAGAGATCCGAGCGATCGTCGACGGCGAGTCCCTTCACCTGCTCCGGCGACATGTAGCCGACCGTGCCCATCACCGTTCCCGGCTCGGTGAAGGCGGAGACCGTCGGGGAATGTGTCTCGTCGGCGGGGGTCGCGCGGTTGACCGCGGGTTTCGCGAGGCCGAAGTCGAGAATCTTGACGCGCCCGTCGTTGGTGACGAAGACATTGTCGGGCTTGAGGTCCCGGTGGACGATCCCCTTCGCGTGCGCGGCGGCGAGCCCGGCGCAGATCTGACGGGAGACTTCGATCGCCTGCCGAAGAGGGAGGGGACCGCCGGCGAGGCCGTCGCGGAGGGTCTCCCCCTCGAGGAGCTCCATGACGGCGTATGCGACGCCGCCTTCCGTTCCGAAATCGTGGATCGACAGGATGTTCGGGTGATTCAGCGCGGCGACGGCATGCGCCTCGCGTTCGAAGCGGGCGAGCGCGTCGGCGTCCCTGGCGAGCGCCTCGGGGAGGACCTTCACCGCGACGAAGCGGCCGAGCTTCGCGTCGCGGGCCTTGTAGACCTCTCCCATACCCCCGGCCGCGATCGGGGAGACGATTTCGTACGGGCCGAGCTTCGTTCCGGCGGCGATCATTCGCGATTCCCCGTCTCCGCGAAGCTTCTCGCGATCCGGCGTGCCGGGTTCGTCACCGCGCGACCTCCTGCGGTCCGTCGGTCGCATGGAGAACGACGTCGATCCGCGCTCCGGTGTCCCCGGCGGACTTCTTCTTTCGGATGAGATAGAAGCGCTTTCCGTCGGCGGAGAGGTCGTAATTGCTCGCGTACTCGGACCCCGCGGGATTCTCGATCGTGAAGAGCGGTTTCGGCTCCCCGTAGGAGAACGCCGGGGCCGTCCGGACCGGCACCGCCATCATCGTGTAACCGGAGATGAAGAAAAGCTCCTTTCCGTCGGTCGACCAGTGCGCATGGCTCCCGCCGTCGCGCGAAACCTGCCAGCGTCCCGCGAGCGTGGGGTACCCCTGGACGTAAATCTGCTCGCCCCGGCCGTAGTCCGCGGTGTAAGCGATCCGGCGCCCGTCGGGAGAGATCGCGGCGTTCATCTCGGGCGCGGGGGTCCCGAGGAGAGGGGTGACCGAGTGAAGGCCCGCGATCGCGACCGCGTCGACGTCGGCGCGGTGCCCGGCGAGCCCGAACCGCGTGACGAGGAGCACCGAGCCGTCCGGGCTGAACGAATCGACGGAGATCGGGACCGATTCGGCGAACCGGCAGAGGGGCTCGGGGGCGGCTCTCCCGTCGGCGGGGACCCGGACAAGATCCGAGCCCGCCGTCGTCGAATAGACGAGCGAGAGCCCGTCCCGCATCCACCGCACCGAGCCGGCCTTCCCGTCCGAGGTGAGCTGAAGCGTGTTGCCGTCGGCGAGGTCGGCGACCCAGACGTCGGTGCTGCTGCCCCCGCCGGGGCCTTCTCCGATCGCGAGGCGGCGGCCGTCGGGAGACACGGCGAGACTGTCGTAGCGTCCCGGCGGGATCGGAGTCGGAGAAACCTTTCCCGCCCGGTCGATCGTGACGATTTCGTCGATGTCGTGCGCCGTGACGCCGACGACCGCCGCGAGCGTGCCGTCGCCCGCCGCCGCCGCGAACGCGACGCCGCTCCGGAGGTCGCCGCCCACCCCGTGGAGGACGGGCGCCGCCGCTTCGCGGATCTCGCCGCCGGTGCCGGCGTGGGCGCGCAGAAGATCGCGGGCGTGCACGAGGAGATAGTCGTTCCCTCCGAGACTCCGGATCGTGCTCGCTCCCCGGTAGACGAGGCGCCGCTTCCCCCCGTGGATCGGAACGGCGTCGATCCGGGAGTCGTCGTAGTCTCCCGGCTTGTCCTGCGTCCCGACCGTGAAGAAGACGGTCTCGCCGTCCGGCGATAGTTCCGGCCACCGATGGCTCCTCTCCCCGGCGGCGACGTCGAGCGTCGTGAGCGGCTTCGGCGGCCCGCCGGAACCCGGCACGGTCCAGAGTCCCGAATTCACGGTCGGCGAAAAGACGATGGTGCCGTCGCGGCCCCACGCCGCGCCGCGGCATCCGCCGTCTTCGGCGAGATCGACGGCCGGGCCCCCCACCGCGGCGACCCTTCGGAGCTTTCCGCCCGCGCAGAACGCGAGCGATTCCCCGTCGGGAGAGAAGACGGGATCGAAGCCGTCGTCGGTTCCGCGGATCGGCGCCGCCTCGCTTCCGTCGAGGAAACGCAGGTAGAGCATGGCGCCATCCCGGGTCCGGCCGCGGAAGGCGACGCGCCTGCCGTCGCGAGAGATGGCGAGGATCTGCGCCTGGACCGGCGTGTCGGTGTCGAGGGCGACGCCGGCGGGGAGGGCGATCGAGAGCCGCGCGACCTCGGGACGGGAAGCTCGAGCCTTCCAGATCGCGACGGCCCCGACGGAGAGTGCGGCTGCCGCGATCGCCCAGGGGAGCCAGACCGTCCGAGACGGCCGCCGCGGTCCCGGCGACGCGCCGGCGGCCTCCGGCTCCGTCCCGCCGGCCTCGTCGAGCTCGATCCGCGCGTCGGCGGCGTCGTGGAGGCGATTTCGTGGATCACGTTCGAGGCAGCGGACGAGGAGCTTCCGCACGGCCGGAGGGGCGTCTTCGGGGAGAGCGCTCCAGTCGATCTCCTGCCGCAGGACGGCGGCGAGCGTGTCGGAGACGGTCTCCCCGGCGAACAGCCGCCGGCCGGTCAGCATCTCCCACAGCACGACGCCGAGCGCCCAGACGTCGGCCCGGCGGTCGGCGGTCTTTCCGCGCGCCTGCTCGGGACTCATGTACGCGGCGGTGCCGAGGATCATTCCCGCCTGCGTTCCGATCGAGAGCGTCGGTGAGTGCGAGAGGTCGGGCGAGGAAGACGAGGCGGCCGGATCGAGGGCCTTCGCGAGTCCGAAGTCGAGGACCTTCACCTTGCCGTCGTGATCGACCTTGACATTGGCGGGCTTGAGATCCCGGTGGACGATCCCCTTCTCGTGCGCGGCCTCGAGCGCTTCCGCGATCTGGCGGGCGATCGGGAGCGCCTCCTCGACCGGGATCGGCCCGGCTTCGATCCGGTCCTGGAGCGTCGGTCCTTCGACGAGCTCGAGAACGAGAGCCTTGACGGACGTCGAGTCCTCGACGCCGTAGATCGCCGCGATGCTCGGGTGGTTCAACGAAGCGAGGACGCGGGCCTCGCGCTCGAATCGCGCGAGGCGCTCCGGATCGGCGGCGAGGGATTCGGGCAGCACCTTGACCGCGACGGCGCGCTGGAGCTTGGTGTCCTTCGCCCGGTACACCTCTCCCATGCCTCCGGCGCCCAGCGGAGAGAGGATCTCGTAGGGACCGAGGCGGTCGCCGGATGCGAGCGTCATCGACTCCGTGCGCCTATTTTCGCACCGCCGCGTTCCAGTCCAAGACCACGGTCATCGGTGTCGAGGCGCCCGCGTTGGCCGATCCCATGATCAACAGCCGCTTTCCGTCGGGCGAGATGAGGATCTTGTTCCGCGCTCGGCCGGGCGCGAGGGCAATCGGAAAGAGCGCCTGTGGAACGCCCGCGTCGAACCCGGGCGCGGTCTTGACGTCGACCCGCATCAGTTTGCGATCCGCGGCGACGTAGTACAGACCGTGTCCATCGGGCGCCCAGATCGGTGAGCCGCCTCCATCGGTGGAGATCTGCCACTTCCGGCCCGGCTCGGGGAACGCCTGGACGTAGACCTCGAATCGGCCCGACTCGTTGGACGAATAGGCGATCCACCCGCCATCCGGAGAGAACGTTCCTCCGAGCTCGCCGAACGACGAGGGAGAGTAGGCCTTTCCGGGACCGCCGGCCGCGAGATCGGTGACGAATAGCCCGAACGCCAGCGTGCCCACGGTCCCCTTGATGGACTGGTAGAGCAGACTCTTTCCGTCCGGCGAAATCGCCAGCGTGAGCTGCGTCGGGGCCGCAGGAACGAGGATCTTTTCGTCAGGCGAATCGAGGGATCGCGAGACGATCGCCCATCGGCCGCCTCCCTCATCGCGGGAGTAGAGGAGGCTCTTTCCGTCCGGCGTGAAGAGCGGAGCGTATTCGGGCTTTGGGTCCGTCGTGAATCGCGAGCTCACGCCTCGCTTCAGGTCGCGCAGCCAGATGTCCTGGCTCTTCCCCTCGGCCCGGTCGACGGCGAGCCATCGCCCGTCGGGAGAGAGCGCGGGGTTTCGGCCGGTTCCGAGGTCGGCTCCCGCGTCGCTGTGTCCGTTCGAAACATCGATCCAGGCGAGCCGATTCTCTTCCGACTGCCCGGCCCGATAGACGAGCACGCCGTTCCGGGACGCCGAGAAGTCCGCCTGCCCGGCGTTCTGGATTCCAACGCCTTCCGCAACGGGGATCGGATCCCCGCGCAGTTTTCCCGAAGAGGGATCGATCCTCTGTGCGACGAGCGTGTTTTCCCTTACGAACAGCAGTTCGTCGGGCGGAGCGAACTCGACGCGGGAGAGGCCGCTCACTACCCGGTGGAGCCCGCCGCCGCCGAGCTCGGCGATCCAGACGCCGTTGTCGGCCTCCTTGCCGCCGTTGTTGATGAGGAGGAATCGCCTTCCGCCCGGAAGGAATTGCGGCCAGCCGACGCCGGTCAGGCCCTTGATGTTTGTCGCGACCTCGACCTTGGGAATTCCGCCGTCCGCGGCCACACGCCGGATCGGATCGCCGGCCGTGCCGTCGAAGAGGATCGTTCCATCCTCGCTCCACGTACCGTCGCCGAGGGTCGGGCTGTCGCAGATCTTCTGGGGCGGGCCACCGTCGAGCGGAATCTTCATCAGCTTGTCGCCGACGAAGTAGCCGACGAAGCGGCTGTCGGGGGACCAGAAGGGACGCACGAGCGTCGTCACACCCTCGGTGCCGGCGATCGGGCGCGCCGTCAATGCATCGAACGAACGCAGCCAGAGCTCGCTCTTCCCCTGCGCATCGGTTCCGACGAAGGCGACGTTCCGGCCGTCCGGCGAGACCTTCGGGGCGCCCATGAGCGTCAGTCCGGCCGGTTGGGGGATTTCGAAGCGCATGACGCGCTTCGGCGCGGGTGCTCTGCGCAGGAAGCCGATTCCCAGCGCGATCGCCGCCATGCTCGCCGCGGCCGCGACCGCCCAGGCCGTCCTCTCGCGACTCCGGCGCCGGGCCACGACGACCGCCGGCGCTCCCGCCTGCGAGCCGCCCTCGGCGATCCACTGGAGCTGGAGCTTGACGTCGTGGGCCGTCTGGAACCGGTCGTCGGGCTCCTTGGCGAGACACGTCTGGACGAGCCGGTCGAGGGCCGGCGGCGTCATCGGCTGGATCGAGGAGATGGGAGCGGGCTGGTCCTTCAGGATCGAACCGATGAGCGACGCCCGGCTCTTTCCCGAGAACGCCTTCCGCCCGGTCGCCGTCTCGTAGAGGACGCATCCGAACGCGAAGATGTCGCTTCGGGCGTCGGCGTCCTTCCCTTCGAGCTGTTCGGGCGCCATGTACTGGAATGTCCCCATGATCGTCCCCTGCTCGGTCAGGGCCGGGCGTGAGGGGGTCAGCTCGGTCGGCAGCGACGAGAGCTGCGAAATCTCGCTCTGGACGGCCGCCGCCCGATGCTTGGCCAGTCCGAAGTCGAGGAGCTTCACGCCCGAGCGGGTCAGCATGACGTTGCCGGGCTTCAAGTCCCGGTGGACGATTCCTTGCCGGTGCGCGGCTTCGAGCGCGTCGGCAATCTCGGTTCCGTACCGGATCACCTGGTCGGGCGGGAGCGGCCCGCTCTCGAGCCGCGTCGCGAGCGACTGCCCCTCGATGCACTCCATGACGAGGTACTCGACGCCGTCCTGGTTGCCGACGTCGTGGAGCGTGCAGATGTGCGGATGCGTCAGCGCGGAGATCGCTTTCGCCTCGCGCTCGAACCGCTGCCGGAGCTCGGAATTGGCCGAGAGATGCTCCGGAAGCACCTTGATTGCGACCTCGCGGTCGAGACGCGTGTCCTTGGCGCGGTAGACCTCGCCCATGCCACCGGCCCCCAGGGGAGAGATGACTTCATACGGACCGAGCTTCGTTCCGGCGGCGAGCGTCATGACAGCTTCCTTGCCGCGCCGAATCCGCCTTCGCCGAGGCTTCGGCGGGACCGAGGGCTCTCCGCTCCGAGGAGGGAGCGGATTTCGTAAGGTCCCAGCCGCGATCCCGTAGCCAGCATGTCGCTCCCGAGCCGTCAGCGGCCGCCGGCCTGCCCGCCCGGGTCCCGGCGTGTCTCATCCCGTTGTGCGGCGAAAACTGCTGGGATTCTATCTCGGTTCGGCGCGTGCGAGGGCGTCGGGCATTCGCCGGTTCAGGAATCCAGCGGGTACACGACAAGGCGAGGAACCAGGGCTTTTGACGCCTTCTCGATGCGGGGGACGACGAGCGCGGCGAGGCGCGAGCCCGGCGGGATGCGGATAGACGGCCGGCGGTGAAGGCGTAGCGGCAACCTACGTCGAGCCGCCGGCTGGCCTGTTCGCGCCTGCTCCGCCTTCGCTGAAGCTTCGGCGCGATCCTATAGGCCATCGACCGGCCCTTACGGCTCGCGCGAACTCACCACTGATCGCGCCGTAGCTCGGCAGAGCGGAGGCGGACCGGCTCGATGTATGGCCGCGCGCGGGGCGACGATCCTGGTTTGCGCGCATCTCAATTGACGATGCGAACGAGGCGCGGCAAGGCGCGAGCCCGGCGGGATGCGGATAGACGGCCGGCGGTGAAGGCGTAGTGGCAACCTACGTCGAGCCGCCGGCTGGCCTGTTCGCGCCCGCCCGGCTCGATGCATCGCCGCGCCAGCTTCATCTATTGGTGGAGGGTCTCCGGCCAGTGCAGCACCACCGTGATCGGCGCGATCTTTTCCCTGCCGACCGGGGACAGCAGGAGGAACTTCTGCCCGTCGCGGGTGACGAGGTAGGAGTTTCGCCGGTTCCCCGGCTGCAGACGGGCGTCGAAGAGGGCCTGCGGGACGCCCGCGGTGAACGTCGCGCCGGCCTCGACCGATGCCGCCATCATCTTCGCATCGAGACTCCGGAAATAGATCGTCTTCCCGTCGGCGCTCCAGTGCGGCTCGATGCCGCCCGCCGCCGAGACCTGCCATTTGCCGCCCGGACCCGGGAACTGCTGCACGTAGATCTCGAACCGGCCCGATTCGTTCGACATGTAGGTCACGTATCGGCCGTCGGGAGAGAACGTCGGAATGACCTCGGTGAACGCGCCCTGCACGAAGGGGAATGGCTTGGCCGTTCGGTCGGTCGGATACACCCAGATGTCCCAGGAACTCTTCGCCGTCAGCCGGTTCACGAGGATGAACTTCCCATCGCTCGACCAGTCATTGGCGAGCACCGTCTCGCCGCAGGACCAGAGCTCGGTCTCCGGTCCCGTGCCCGAGGCGTCCTTTGCGTAGAGAGCCGGAGGGCCCTTGCGGTCCGAGGAATACACCAGACGGCTTCCGTCCGGCGACCAGACGGGAGCGGTCTCGTTGGCAGGGTCGAACGTGAATCGCGAGGTCACGCCGCGGACGAGGTCGCGGATCCAGATGTCGCTCTTGTCGGATCGCGAATCGGAGAGGTCCATCGCCAGGCGCGTTCCGTCGGGAGAGAGCGCGGTCGACGCGTACGCGGCCGGCTTGTCGACGTCCGAGAGCTCCTTTCCGGACCGGTCGACCCACGCGAGGCGGTCCTCGTTCGTGACGCCGCCGCGGTAGACGAGCGCGCCGTTGGCGGAAACCGAGAAATCGGCGAGGCCGTTTCCGGTCGCCCCCATCCGCTCGGCGATCGGAACGGGCTCTCCGGTCAGCTTCAGGGCGGACGCGTCGAACGCCTGGGCCACGAGCGTTCCTTCCTTGACGTAGAGCAGGTCGCCGGGGAGCGCGTACTGGGCAAGCGAGTCGGAGTCGAGGACTTTCCTCGCCTTCTCCTTCGGGTCGAGGCTCGCCGCCATCAGGCGTCCCTGCCCCGTTCCGCCTCCGAATTCGAAATAGAGGAAATGCTTTCCGTCCGGGAGGAAGCTCGGCCATCCGACGCTCGCCCCGCCTTCGCCTTTCACCGCCGTCTGGGGGAGTCCTCCCGCCGCCGAGACGCGGCGGATCGGGTCGGAGGCCTGGCCGTCGAAGAGGATCGTCCCGTCCTTTCCCCAGGATCCGTCGGCGCCGGTCGTCGCATCGCAGATCGTCTGCGGGGGAGCCCCCGAGATGTCGACCTTCTTGAGCTTCCCCTCGGCGACGAAGGCGATGTGCCGGCTGTCGGGCGCCCAGATCGGCCGGTACGACGCCCCGTCGGTCCCCGGCACCGGCCGCGGATCGAGCGCCTCGAGCGGGCGCAGCCAGATCTGCGACTTTCCATCCACACTGCGCGCCGAGAACGCGAGGAGTTTGCCGTCCGGCGAGATTCGCGGTGCCTCGACGACCGAGAGCGCGTCGGGAAGCACGAGCTGGAAGCGGACGGGGGATGCCGGCGCGGGCTTGCGGCGGACGTAGCCATAGCCCAGAGCGATCACGCCGAGGAGGAGCACGGCGGCGGCCGCCCAGGCGATCTTCTCGCGGGTCTTCCGCCGCGACACGACGACGGCCGGCGCTCCCGCCTGCGAGCCACCCTCGGCGATCCACTGGAGCTGGAGCTTGACGTCGTGCGCGGTCTGGAAGCGGTCTTCCGGCTCTTTTGCGAGGCACGTCTGAACGAGCCGGTCGAACGCCGGCGGAGTCATCGGCGCGATCGACGAGATCGGCGCCGGTGTGTCGCGCAGGATCGCCCCGATCATCGAGGCGCGGCTCTTGCCCGTGAACGCCTTCTTTCCCGTCGCCATCTCGTAGAGCACGCAGCCGAAGGCGAAGATGTCGGTGCGCGCGTCGGCTTCCTTCCCCTCGAGCTGCTCGGGCGCCATGTACTGGAAGGTCCCCATGATCGTGCCCTGTTCGGTCAGGGCCGGACGCGAAGGGGTGAGCTCGGTCGGGAGCGACGAGAGCTGCGAGATCTCGCTCTGGACGGCCGCCGCGCGGTGTTTGGCGAGACCGAAGTCGAGGAGCTTGACGCCCGAACGGGTGAGCATGACGTTGCCGGGCTTCAAGTCCCGGTGGACGATCCCCGCCCGGTGCGCGGCTTCCAGCGCATCCGCGATCTCGACGCCGTAGCGGATCACCTGGTCGGGAGGCAGCGCGCCGTTTTCCAGCCGCTCGGCGAGCGACTGGCCGTCGAGGAGCTCCATGACGAGGTACTCGACGCCGTCCTGGTTGCCGACGTCGTGGAGCGTGCAGATGTGCGGATGGGTGAGCGCCGAGATCGCCTTCGCTTCGCGCTCGAATCGCTGCCGGAGCTCGGAGTTGGCCGAGAGGTGCTCGGGCAGGACCTTGACCGCGACCTCGCGGTCGAGCCGCGTGTCTTTGGCGCGGTAGACCTCGCCCATGCCGCCGGCGCCGAGCGGAGCAAGCACCTCATACGGCCCCAGGCGGGTTCCCGCCACAAGTGTCATGAATGGATCCTTGGCCGCCGAAGTGTCGGCGAAGGCGGACAAGTCGCGCCATAGCTCGCGTCAGCGAGCAACGGCGGATCATAGGGACCCAGCTTCGTTCCGGCGGCAAGCGTCATGGTTTCCTCAATCCTTCCATCCAGTCGAGGACGGCGACGGCGATCGGCTCGGCGGAGTCGCGCGGCGGGACCGTCACGAGAAAGCGCTGGCCGTCCGCCGAGACGTCGTAGTCGCTGAACATGCCGGTCAGGGTGAACAGCGAGCGCGGCGGATCGGCGTGGAGCTCGGGTCGGGCGGACAGGGCGGCCGCCATCACGGTCGGGCCGCTCACGAAATAGATCTCTTTCCCGTCGCGCCGCCAGCGCGGCCTTTCCCCTCCGTTGGTCGAGATCTGGACCTGGAGGGAAGGATCGGCCGCGGAACGGACGTAGACCTCGTCGCGGCCCGTGTCGTCCGCGACGAACGCCAGCCATTTCCCGTCGCGGGAGAACTGCGCCGCCGTTTCGGCGAACCGCGTCACCCGGAGGGGGCTCGGCTTCCCTCCACCGAGAGGAAACGTCCAGAGGTCATCGCGAGTGTCCGTCGCGCGCGTGCCGTACACGAGGGTCTTTCCGTCAGGAGAGACCGTGGAGGCCGACGCTCCCGCGACCGGCGCCGCGAAGAGCTTCCGGTCCTCGGCGCCGCCGGACGCCGGCGTGGAATAGATGTCGCCGTTTGCGCCGCTCCTCAACGACGAGAAGACGATCGTGCGCCCGTCGGGGGGCATCCAGACGGGGCTGAAATCCGCCGCCTTTCCCGACGTCACGCGGCTCTCGATCCCGCGGGCGAGGTCGAGAGTCCAGATGTTCTCGTTCCGTCCGTCAGCGTCCAGCTTCTCGAATGCGGTGCGGCTCCCGTCGGGCGAGATGTCGAAAAGCCCGTAGCGTCCGGGCCCGCCCAGGCTCTGGAGCCGGCGTCCCGACCGGTCGAGCCAGAAGAACTGCATGTTCGGATCGGCGCTCTGGTAGAGAAGCAGGCCGCTCGTGGAGACGCTGAAATCGAAACGGTGGTTTTCTCCGATCGGGAGAACGCTCTCGCCGACCGGCTCCGGATCGCCCGCGATCTTCGCGCCGGCGAGATCGATCCGCTGGGCGACGAGGGAGCCCGATTTCACGAAGAGGACGCGATCGGGAGGGGCGAAGGCGAGCGTCGAGATCGCGTGCGCCAGGTGCGTGATCTTTCGCGAGGAGAGCGACGTCAGAGCCATCCAGTGCCCCTCGGTCTGGTTCGCGTCGACGAGGAAGAGAACGCGATCCCCGTCGGGGAGCACGACCGGCCAGCGGTGCGCCTCGTCGCCGGGCGAAAGCGACGTGATTCGTTCGACCGGCCCTCCCCGCGCCGATACCCGGAAGAGGCCATCGTAGTCGTGGGGCACGAACACGATCGTGTCCGGGGTTCCCCACGAGCCGCCGGAGGGGGCCGGCGCATCCGCGAGGGCCTCGGGCGGCCCTCCGGCGGCCTCGATCTTCTTCAGCTTGCCGTCGGCGAAGAAGGCGATGAAGCGGCCGTCCGGCGACCAGAAAGGCATCCTCGCCCCGTCGGTCCCCGCGAGCTCGCGCGATTCGAGGGAGCCGATCGGCCGGACCCACAGCGTCTGCCGGTCGTCCTTCCGGTGTCCGACGAAGACGATCCGGCTCCCGTCGAAGGAAGCGGTGAGCGACGAAGCGAAATCGAACGCGGCGTTCGGCGGCCGGACGAGAGAGAGCCGGACCGCGCGCCGCGTTTCCTTTGGCGCGGAGGCGACGCGATACCAGCCGGCCGCCGCGGCAAGGACCGCGGCGCCCGCGACGAGCCACGCCGTTCTCTCGCGGCTCCGGCGGCGCGAGGCGACGACGGCGGGCGCTCCCGCCTGCGAGCCGGCCTCGGCGATCCAGGCGAGCTCGCTCTTGACGTCCCGGGCGGATTGCCATCGTTCGTCGGGGTCCTTGGCGAGGCACGTCCGCACGATGCGGTCGAGCGCGGGCGGAGTCATCGGCTGGACCGAGGAGATCGCCGGCGGCTCGCTCGACATGATCGAGGAGATGAGCGAAGCGCGGCTCGCGCCGGAAAACGCTTTCTTTCCGGTCGCCATTTCGTACAGCACGCAGCCGAGCGCGAATATATCGGTGCGCGCATCCGCCGGTTTCCCTTCGAGCTGCTCCGGAGCCATGTACTGAAAGGTTCCGAGGATCGTGCCGCGCTCCGTCAGTGGGCGCTCGCTCTCCGTCGGAAGGGACGTGACGTCCTCGCCGTCCGGCCGAGCCCCGATCGCCTTGGCGAGCCCGAAGTCGAGGAGCTTGACGCCCGACCGCGTGATCATGACGTTGCCCGGCTTCAAGTCCCGGTGCACGAGCGAGCGGCGGTGGGCCGTGTCGAGCGCTTCGGCGATCTGCTTTCCGAATTCCAGGACCTGCTCTCTCGGGAGCGGTCCGCGGGAGAGGCGGTCCGAAAGGATCTGTCCCTCGAGGAGCTCCATCACGAGGTACTCGGTCCCGTCCTGGTTTCCGACGTCGTAGAGGGCGCAGATGTGCGGATGCGAGAGCTGGGAGACGGACTTCGCTTCCCGTTCGAACCGCTGCTTGAACTCGGCGTTCTGCGAGAGGT
>DATFVB010000263.1 GCA_035260525.1 Thermoanaerobaculia bacterium | reverse complement strand
GTGCTGGGAGGCGAGCACGGTCGTCGGGACGAGGACCGCCACCTGCTTCTTCGAGAGGACCGCGAGCATCGCCGCGCGCATCGCGACCTCGGTCTTCCCGTAGCCGACGTCGCCGCAGAGCAGCCGGTCCATCGGGGAGGGCCGCTCCATGTCGCGCTTGACGTCCGCGATCGCCTGCGCCTGGTCGGGCGTCTCGACGTACTCGAAGGCGTCCTCGAACTCCTTCTGCCACGGGGAGTCCTTCGAGAACGCGAAGCCCTGCGCCTGGGCGCGGCGGGCGTAGATGCGGAGGAGGTCCTCGGAGAGGTCCTTGACGGCCTTCCGGGCGGCGGCCTTCTTGCGTCCCCACGACGCGCCCCCGAGCCGGTCCACCTTCGGCTCGGCGCCCTCCGCGCCCGAGTACTTCTGGACCAGATCGAGGCGCTCGACGGGGAGGAGCAGCGTTTTGTCGTCGACGTAGGCGATTTCGACGAATTCGCGCTCGGCGCCTTCGACCGGGATGCGGCGCAGCGCGCGGAAGCGGCCGACCCCGTAGTCCGCGTGGACGACGAAATCGCCGGGCTTCAAGTCCCGCAGGTCCGAGAGGAACGCCTCCGCGGCGCGCCGCCGCGGCGCGGGAGTCGTGCGGTCCTCGCCGAAGATCTGCTCCTCGGAGTAGACGACGAGGGCGCTTTCGCGCAGCCGGAAGCCCCCCGAGATCGGGCCCGGGATCGGGGTCGCGCGCACGTCGAGCTCGCGGGCGAAGCGCCTGAGCTTCTCCGGTCCCCCCTTCGGATGGACGGCGACGAGGACCGTGTCGCCGCGCGCGGCCGCCGCGCGGAGCTCGGCGGCGGCCTCCTTCACGCGGCCGTCGAAGGCCGTCACCTCCTCCGCGGCGAGCGCGACCGGAGCGCCGGGCGCCAGTCCCAGCCGGTCGAGCGCGACGGTCGTCCGGCGCGCGAGGGCGTCGCGGAGGGCGGCGCCCGGATGGAGCAGCGCCTCGGGGGCGATCGCGTCCCGCTCCGGCTCGTAGTCGGCGGCGACCCGCTCTTCCCAGCGGCGCGCGGACTCCTCGACCGCGGCCGGCTCGAGGACGACGATCTCCGCGCCCGGCGCGAAGTCGAAGAGCATCGCGGCGTTGCCGGCGAGGGCGGGGAGGAAGAGCGTCCTCTCGGCCGCGGACGGGGCGCGGCCGAGCTTTTCCTCGAGCAGCGCCTCGGCCTCCTCCGACTCGGAAACCGCGGCCAGCGCGCCGAAGACGATTCGGTCGAGGACGGCGTCGGATCGCTGCGTGTCCGGATCGAACGTCCGGATCGAAGCGACCTCGTCCCCGTCGAGCTCGATCCGGATCGGGCGGTCGCGGTCCGGCGGAAAGACGTCGACGATCCCTCCCCGCGCGGCGAAGTCCCCCGTCTCGGTGACGAGGTCGGACGCCGCGTACCCTTCTCGGGCGAGGAACGCGAGCAGCGCGCCCCGCTCGATCGTCGCTCCGCGCGCGACCGGAAAACGGCGCTCGGAAAAGCTCTCGGGAGACGGGAGGCGGGCGAAGAGGAATCGCACCGGCACGCTGGCGATGCGGCAGGTTCCGTCGGCGAGGGAGGAGAGGAGCGCGAACTCCGACCGCCGGTACTTGAGCGAGGGCGCGACCCGCTGGTAAGGGGTGAGCGACGGCTCCGGCGCCGAACAGATCCCGGCGCCGCCGAACGCGGCGGCGTCCGAAGCGACCGTCTCGGCCGACGCTTCGTCGGCCGTCACGACGATGACCGGACCCGTTTCGGCGAGCAGCGCCGCGATCGCGCCGGGAAGCGCCCCGACCGCGCCCGAGACGACGAGAGGGGGATGCTCTTTCGCGCGGGAATTGCTTCGAGCGCGCACCCCCGGGCGTTCGTTCTGAGCGCGTGGACCCGCGCTCTCGTTCTGCGCGCGCACCCCCGCGCGTTCATTCTGAGCGCGTGGACCCGCGCTCTCGTTCTGCGCGCGCACCCCCGCGCGCCGGAGCGCTTCCGCGACTTCCGCGAGCTCCGGGCGTTCCCGGGCGGGGGCGAGGAGGCTATCCGGCGACCGGCTTCCCCGCGGGATCGAAGTGTCCGACCATTCGCCAATAGTAACCCGCGCGGCGGGTTCCCGATTCCCGCCGCGCGGGCGCGAAACCCTCTGAGCCGTCTCGCGTAAGATTCGGATATGAGCGCCTCCGCCACCGTCGTCCGCCGGCCGTTTACGGCGCGGTTCTGGGCGTCGGCGACCCTGATCGCCGCCGTTTGCGCCGCGATCGTCCGGACGCCGCTCTTCGCCCGGGCGCCGGAGATGGCGGCCTGGGCCGTGACGTTCGATCTCTGTCTCACGATCCCGGTGCTCTACTACGTTCTCGTCGTCCGCCGCGGCGCTCATCCGGCGACCCTGATCCCGATTTTCGGCGGCGGAATGCTGCTCGCCCGGTTCATCGTCCCGCGCGGTGAACAGGATTTCCTCCACTCCCTCGCGTCCCTCGGGTCGATCCTCGAGATCGTCCTCCTCGCGGTCGTCGTCGCGCGAGCCCGGAAGGTCTCCCGCGTGCTCCGGTCGGCCGGGGCGCCGGATCCGGTCGAGAAGATCCGGATCGCCTGCGAGGGCATCTTCGGCGCCGGCCGCCTCGCCGGCTTCGTCTCGGCGGAAGCGGCGATCCTCTGGTATGCGCTCCTGTCATGGCGGCGGTCGCCGCCGCCCGCGGAGAGCGGGCGCCGGGCCGAACCCGGCGTCACCTTCCACCGCGCGAGCGGGTGGGGAACGATTCTCGCCGGCTTCTTCGTGCTGATCGCGGGAGAAGGGCTCGGGGCGCATCTGCTGCTGGCGCGCTGGAGCGTTCGCGCGGCGTGGACGTTCACCGCCCTCGACGTCTACACGGTCCTCTGGCTCCTCGGCGATTTCCAGGGGCTCAGGCTTCGACCGGCGACCTTCGACGGACGCACGCTGCGCCTGCGATTCGGGATGCGATGGTCCGCCGACGTGGACGCCGCAAACGTGCTCGGCGTGTCGCGCCTGGCTCCCGGCGCGTTCACGAAGCGGCGCGACACGCTGCGCTTCGCGATCCTCGACGAGCCTCGCTACGAGATCGCCTTTCGCGAGCCGGTCGCGTTTCGGGGGATCGCGGGGCTCGAGCGCCGCGTGCGGGCGATCGCCCTCCTTCCCGACGATTCCGATTCTTTCGAAGAGCTCTTCTCCCGCTTCCTCGCCTAGCGATCTCTTCGATCGACCGGTCGCGGCACGTCGATTGCTCTCCCCGTCGTCGGCGGTGTCTCGGCCGAAAGCCGGATCGGAGACGCCCGAAAAGGAGCGAAGGATGGAAAGAATGCGCGTGCGTGCCGGCCTGCTGTTGCTCGCCGTGGTCTCCTGGGCCGGGCTCGCGGAGGCGAAGAAGCCCGCGACGCGGCTTCCGAACCCCCAGAGGTCCGGGATCCGGCACATCGTGGTCGTGACGATGGAGAACCGCTCGTTCGACCACATGCTGGGATGGCTCCCCGGCGCCGACGGGAAGCAGGCGGGCCTGGTCTACACCGATCGGGACGGCGTTGCCCACGCCACGTATCCTCTCGCTCCCGACTACCAGGGATGCCCCTACTCGGATCCCGATCATTCGTACGACGGCGGTAGGACCCAGCTCGACGGCGGCCTCTGCGACGGATGGCTTCGCGCCGGGACGGACGATCTCTTTCCGATCGGCTACTACGTTCAGAGCGATCTCGCGTTCCTCGGCCGCGCGGCCGCCGACTGGACCGTGCTCGATCGCTACTTCGCGCCGATCATGGCGCCGACCTATCCGAACCGCATCTATGAGCATGCGGCGGTGACCGACCGGCTGGACGATTCCGTGTATCCGCCCTCCACGCTGCCGACGATCTGGGACCGGCTCGCGGAGGAGGGATACTCGGGCCGCTACTACGCGAGCGACATCCCGTTCCTCGCGCTCTGGGGAACGAAGTACGCGTCGATCACGCGGAGCTACGACGATTTTCTCGCCGACTGCGCCGCGGGAGCTCTTCCGGACGTCGCGTTCGTCGATCCGCCGTTCCAGGGCGAATCGAGCGGCACTTCCGCCGACGATCATCCGCACGGCGACATCCGGGCGGGGGAGTCGTTCCTGGACCGCACGTACGAGGCGATCATCGCGAGTCCCGAATGGTCCTCGACCGTGCTCGTCGTGAACTTCGACGAGTGGGGCGGGTTTTTCGACCACGTGCCGCCGCCGGTCGCCGACGACGTGGATCCGGCCTTCACGCAGAGGGGGTTCCGAGTTCCGGCGCTCGTCATCTCGCCGTGGTCGCGGCGCGGGTGGGTCGGCTCGAACGTCTACGATCACACCTCGGTCCTGAAGATGATCGAGTGGCGGTTCCACCTGCGACCGCTCTCCGTGCGCGACGCCGAGGCCCGCAACCTCGCCGAGGTCCTCGATTTCTCGAACCCGAATCCGTCGGCGCCCGCATACGGGGTGGGCAGCTTCACGCCGACGGCCTGTCCATAGTTGCTAGGGGGATTTTTCATGGCGGGAAAAAGAGAGTTGATCGAGCCGCACGCCGGAGACAAGCGCTACGTCCGGCGCGACGACAAAGGGCAGTTTTCGGACGTCGTCGACGTCGGAAAGTCGCTCTCGCAGGACCGGCGCCAGCATTCGTCGACGGTCGCCAAACACGGTGAAGGCGATCGCGGCGATCGCCCGGCCCCCAAGAAGAAGTGAGCCTGGAGCGCGCACGGACGTGCGCGCGCAAGGCTCATCCTGAGCGCAGCGAAGGATCTGCTCGCATCCGCCTTCGCTCCTGCGGAGCTTCGGCGCGATGAGTGTTCCCCGCTCACCGCCGTGAGCGGGGAACACTCAATCCGAGCCTCGCGTCCTCCCGATCGAGAAGTCCGCTCCGCCCCCCAGCGTGAACTGCGTGATCGGAAAATGGCCGCCCCGGCGGACGCGAAGCTCGACGGGAGGCAGCGCTCCCGACGGATCGGCGAGCGAGACGGTTTCGCCTCCCTGGATCACGCGGAGGTAGGCGCGCAGGTGGACGCCGGGCGCGATGCGGCGGCGCGCCGCGAGGTCCCAGACGACTTCCCGCGTCCGCGACACCGGGCGGTAGCCCTCGTCGAAATACCGCGTCTCCTCGCCGAGCACCGCCATCGCCACGAACGGCAGCCGCGAACGGTCCGCCCCGATCGAGAAATAGAGGTCGGTGCCGCCCCAGGTCTTCGTCGCGAAGATCGACGCGGCGGAGAGCGTCGCGCGCTCCGAGTACGAGACGTGCGCGAAATCGGGGACCCGCTGCTCGTGGACGCCCATGTCCGTCGAAGCGGCTTCGACCGAGGCGCCGAGCGCCAGCGATCCCCGCCGCCAGCGTCCCTCGATCTCTCCGCCCTGCAGCCAGCTCTTCCCCTGCCGGTAGACGTACGCGGTGTTGTACTTCCCCTCGGGCCGGATCGCGCGCCACGCCGCGGCGATCTCGGCGTTCCGGAACCGGTGGCGCCATCCCGCCGAAATGTCCACGCGCTGGGCGAAGAGGTCGCGCTCCTCGGAGAACTGGAACTTCGATCCGCCGACGTTGACGAGGTCGACGATCTTGTGGACGCGCTGCGCCGCCGCGATCTCGACGGAGTCGCGTTCCCCGAGCGGCAGCCGGACTCCCGCGTCGAAGTTCTCGTACCGGCCGGAGCCGGTCGCGACGACAGCGTCCGGGACGCGAAAAGTCTGACTCGCCTCGTCGTGGGAGTTGGCGATCGCGAGCCTGGCGAACCACTCGCGGGCGGGGGTGCCGGCGCCGAGCTCTCCGGCGGCCGCCCGGGACGACCCCATGCCGACCAGCAGGAACTTCGGCGTCACGTCGGAAGAATCGTTGTGGAGGACCGTTCGGCTGTCGTCGCGGCGCGCGAGCGTCGCGTAGGACGCCCCGAACTCGGCCGAGAGTCCGGGCGAGGAGGGGAGTCCCGGCCGCAGGAGCTGCATCGCGCAGAAAACGCACGCGGTGATCAGGTCTGGTGTCATCGCGACGGGATGGTATAAGAGAGATGACTCCGGCGCCGAGTTGAAGCGGACGCGTTTCGCGCCGCTTAACTCGGCGCAAGGCGGACAGCCTTCTGCGCTCCCGCCTCGTCAGTGGGCTTTCCGGTTCTTGCCCGCAGGTTCGGTTCCGAACACACTGTCCAGCGCGTGAAAGGAGCGCATCAGACCCGCCGAGTTAAGCGGCTCTGCCGCTTCAACTCGGCGTATGGTGGCCTTCCTTATTGACATAGCTTTGCTCCGGCGAAACGATCCCTCCGTGGCCAGCCTGCCTGTTTTTTTCTTCGGACACGGCAACCCGATGAACGCCATCGAGGAGAACGCGTGGACCCGCGCGTGGGCCGCGATCGGCAAGGGGCTCCCGCGTCCGAAGGCGGTGCTCGCGATCTCGGCTCACTGGTATGTGCCGCAGACGGCCGTCACCGCGATGGAGTCGCCGCGCACGATCCACGATTTCGGCGGCTTCCCTCCCGAGCTCTTCGCGGTCCGCTACCCGGCGCCGGGAGCCCCGGCGCTCGCCGAGCGCGTCGCCGCGCTCCTCTCGCCGCTCCCGGTCGCGCGAGATTTGGGATGGGGCCTCGACCACGGCACGTGGTCGGTCCTCTGCCGCATGTATCCGAAGGCGGACGTTCCCGTCGTCCAGCTCTCGATCGACGAGACGCAGTCGCCGGAGTTCCACTACGAGCTCGGCAAGCTCCTGGCGCCGCTGCGCGACGAAGGGGTGCTCGTCCTCGGAAGCGGCAATCTCGTCCACAACCTGCACGCCTATGCGTGGGGCCGCCACCCGGCCGAGCCGTTCGACTGGGCGGTGCGGTTCGAAGAGCAGGCGCGGCGGTATCTCCTCGAAGGCGACGACGCGCCGCTCGTCGGCTACGAAAGCCTCGGGCCCGACGCAACGCTCTCGGTCCCCACGCCCGATCACTACCTGCCGCTTCTCCACGTGATCGCGCTGAGGCGCCCGGGAGAGGAGGTCTCCTTTCCCGTGGAGGGCGTCGATGGCGGGTCGATCTCG
>DATFVB010000262.1 GCA_035260525.1 Thermoanaerobaculia bacterium | reverse complement strand
CTCACCTTCACGAGGACATCCGCCGCGCCGCGCGGACGCATTCCGCCGCGACGACGCGATCGTCGAAAGGATACTCTCGCTCGCCGATCACCTGCGTCGTCTCGTGGCCCTTCCCGGCGATCACCACCACCGAACGCGAGTTCGCGAGCTCGATCGCGCGCGCGATCGCCTCCCGCCGGTCGACGAACTTCAGGTACTTCGAGGCTCCGCCCGCGACGAGACCGCGCTCGACTTCCCGGAGGATCTCGGCGGGGTCCTCGCCGCGCGGGTTGTCCGAGGTCGCGATCGGAATGTCGGCGAGCTCGGCCGCCGCCCGCCCCATCGGCTCGCGCTTCCCGGGGTCGCGGTCGCCGCCGCACCCGAAGACGAGGATGAGCGTCCGGTCCGTCAGCTCCCGCACCGCGGAGAGGAGCCGCCGGAGCGCGTCCTCCGTGTGCGCGTAGTCGACGAGGATCGTGTACGGCTGGCCGGCGTCGACCCGCTCCATGCGTCCCGGCGCGCCCGGGTTCTGCGCCAGCTCGGCGACGATCGCCCCTTCCGGCACCCCGAGGGCCCGCGAGGCGGCCCAGGCGGCGAGGAGGTTCTCCACGTGGAAGCGTCCGACGAGCGGGCTTTCGATCCGTGCTTCCCCTTCCGCGCCCGCCGCGCGGAAGCGCGTTCCGGACAGCGACACCTCGATGTCCTCCGCGCGCCATCGCGCGGAGGGGTCCCCCGCGGGAGAAAACGTCACGACGGGAGGGGCGAGCCGGGCGGCCATCGCGCGTCCCCACGGGTCGTCCCCGTTGACGACCGCGGCGCCGCCGGCCTTCCGGAGCGCGAACAGCCGCTCCTTGGCGGCGCCGTAAGCCTCCATCGTCCCGTGGAAGTCGAGATGATCGCGCGTGAGATTCGTGAAGACCGCCGCGTCGAAGCGAACGCCCGAGACGCGCTCGAGCGCGACGGCGTGGGAGGAGACTTCCATCGCGCACGCGGGGACGCCGTCGTGAACCATGTCGCTCATCATCCGCGCGAGCGCATCCCCCTCCGGCGTCGTCCTCGGGGCCGCGCGGAACGTCTCGTTCCAGCCGTAACCGATCGTCCCGACGAACCCGCTCGATCCCCAGGCGCGGCGAAAGACGCCGGAGAGGAGCATCGCCGTCGTGGTCTTCCCGTTCGTACCGGTGACGCCGGCCAGGACGAGCTTTTTCCACGGATCGCCCAGCGCCCTCTGGCTCCAGACCGAGGCGGCTCGCCGCGGATCGTCGACGCGCACCCAGGGGACCGGGACCGGGAAGCCCTGCGGGCGCGGCCGGTCGGAAGCGACCGCGCAAGCGCCGCCGCGGACCGCCTCCGCCGCGTAGTCGAGACCGTCGGCGCGCTCCCCCGCGATCGCCACGAACAGCGCCCCGGGCGTCACGCGCCGGGAATCGGAAACCACCGAAGAGATCTCGGGGTTCGAGGGGGGTTCGACGGAGAGAGCGACCTCTTCGATGATCTCCTCGAGCTTCATGGAGAGGAGGACGATTCCGAAAGGCGGAGCCGGCACGTCATCCCCGGAACGATCGACGTTCCGGAGGGGGGCGTCTGCGAGACGACGAACCCGGAGCCCGAGAGCTCGGCGGCGAGACCGCGGCGCGAGAGCTCCGCGATCGCGCGCCGGGCCGGCAGGCCCGAGAGGTCGGGCATCTGCGATATCGGCGAGGACGCGGGGGACCGCCCGAGCGAAGCGGCGACGACGCCGGACGCGAAGACGGGGGCGCGCCGCGCGATCACGATCGGCGGGGCGGCCGGGGGCGCCGGCACTTCCGCCCCGTCGGGCGGGACTTCGAGGATCGCCATCGCGCGCGCGAGGATCCGGGAGAATACCGGCGCCGCGACCTCGCTCGCGAAGTACTGTCCGCGGGGCTCGTCGACGGTGACGACGAGCACGATCCGCGGGTGGTCGGCCGGAGCGTAGCCGGCGAACGTCGCGACGTACTTGTCCCGCGCATACCCGTGGCCGATCGCCTTCTGAGCCGTGCCGGTCTTGCCCGCGACGACGTATCCCGGGACCGCCGCGCGCTTCCCGGTGCCTTCGGAGACGACGCCCTTCAAGATCGTGTTCATCGCGCCGGCCGTTTCGGGCGAAAGCACGCGCCGCGGGGCGACCGCCGGCGGGAACCACTCGCCCCCGGCGGCGTCGACCGCCTTGCGGACCATCCGGGGCGCGACGCGGAGGCCGCCGTTGGCGATCGCGGACACCGCGACCGCGATCTGGATCGGCGTGACGGCGACCTCCTGTCCGAACGAGATCTCCGCGTTCGACAGGCCGCTCCAGCGCGAGACGTCGCGCAGGAGGCCCGGGTTCTCGCCGGGGAGGTCGATCCCGGTCGGGATTCCGATCCCGAGCGCGCGCGCCGAGTCGTACAGACGACGCGGTCCGAGCCGCAGTCCGACGCGCACCATCCCGACGTTCGAGGACTTCGCGATCACCTCGGAGAGCGGAATCACGCCGAATCGCTCGTGCTCGGCGTCGTGGATGAAGTACTTCCCGACCTGGATCGACCCCATCCCGCAGTCGACCGGATCGGAGGGCCCGGCCACGCCGGCCTCGATCACCGCCGCACCGGAGATCACCTTGAAGACCGAGCCCGGCTCGAAGCTGTCGGAGATGGGGCGGTTCCTCCAGGCCGACGGGGGGAAATCGCCGTAGCGGTTCGGATCGAAGCTCGGAACCGTCGCCATGGCGAGGACCTCTCCCGTGTCCGGATCCATCGCGACCGCGCTCGCGTCCTTCGCCCCGGTCTCGGCGAGCCCCGCGGCGAGCTCCTTCTCCGCGACGAACTGCAGGTCGCGGTCGAGCGTGAGCGAGAGCGCCGCACCGGGGCGTCCTTCGTGCCCGGGAATGGGAGTGAGCGCGTACTGCTCCTGCCGCGCGTCGCGCGAGACACGCATCTCTCCCTCGCGCCCGTGAATCATCCGGTCGTACTGGTATTCGAGCCCCGCGAGGCCGCGGCCGTCGACGCCGACGTAGCCGAGCGCGTTGCCGGCGAGCCCCTCGTTCGGATACGAGCGGCGGAGCTCCGGCAGCAGACCGACGCCCGGGAGCTTCATCGCCTTGAGCTTCGCGGCGGCGGCATCGTCGACCTGCCGCGCGATCCAGACGAAACCCTTGTCGGAGGAGAGCTTGCGGGAAACCTCCGCCGCAGGGATCCCGAGCGCGCCCGCGAGCTCGCGGGCCGCCCCGCGCGGGTCCTCGACCTTGTCGGGAACGGCGAAGACCGACGCCGCCTCGACGGAGACCGCGAGCTCGCGCCCCTGTCGATCGAGGATCGAGCCGCGCCGCGGCGGCAGGATGACGGTCCTCTCCTGCTGCTGCCGCGCCCGGGCCCGGTAGGAGTCTCCGCGGACGATCTGCAGCTGCACGAGCCGGAACGCGACGAGCGCGGCCCAGCCGCCCAGGAACGCGACGAAGATCGCGGCGCGGGCGGGACGAAGCGTGGTCACGGGCGCGGCTCCGCCGTGAAGGCGTAGATCTGGCCGGTTCGCGGAGGCACGAAACCGAACCGGGAGGCGTAGCGCGCCGTGCGCGCCGGGGACGTGGCCGAGGCGAGGCGGGCGAGGAGCTTCTGACGGTCTTCGAGGAGGCGCGCGACCGCGCGCCGGTCGCGGTCGATCGCGTAGCCGGTCTGGACCGTCTGGATGTGGAAACGCGTGTAGGCGAGGAGCGCGAACGCGATCGGCAGGACCGCCGCGACGAGCGCGGCGAGCTCCTTCCCGCGCCGTCCGTCCCGCTCGCGGGCGACCCGCGTGTTCTCGACGCGTTTGAACTGGGCGTACCCTGCGCTCACCGGACCTCCCCGATCTTCTCCGCGGCCCGCAGGCGCGCGCTTCGGGATCGCGGGTTGGCGGCGATCTCCGCGGCGCCCGGACGGATCGGCCGGCGCGTGAGGACGCGCAGGACGCGCTGCCCCCCGCAGACGCAGACGGGCATCCCGGGCGGGCAGAGGCAGCCCGCCGACTGGCGGCGGAACGTCTCCTTCACCTCGCGGTCCTCGAGGGAGTGGTACGAGAGCACGGCGATTCGGCCCTCGATCGCGAGCCGTTCGACCGCGATCTTCAGGAACCGCGACAGCGCGGCGAGCTCCTGGTTCACCTCGATCCGGAGGGCCTGGAAGACGCGCGTCGCCGGGTCGATCTCCCCCCGGCGGCCGGTGACGCCGGCGACGATGGAGGCGAGCCGGCGCGTGGTCGCGATCGGCTCCCGGGCGCGTTCCTCGACGATCCGCTGGGCGATCCTGTGGGCCATTCGTTCCTCCCCGTATTCGCGGAAGATCCGCGTCAGCTCCGCCGCGGGCGCGTTCGCCACGATGTCGGCCGCGGAGACTCCACCGGGCCCCATCCGCATGTCGAGAGGACCGTCGCGGCGAAACGAAAACCCGCGGCGAGCCTCGTCGATCTGCATCGAAGAAATTCCGAGATCGGCAAGAATTCCGACCGGAGAACGCTCGGCCGCGGCATCGAGCGCCGCGTCGAGCTCGGCGAAGTTTCCCAGGTGAAGAACCGCGCGGCCGCCGAATCGAGCCAGCCGCGTCCGCGCGAGCTCCAGCGCCTCGGGGTCCCGGTCGATCGCGAGCACGCGAACGCCGGGGTGCGCTTCGAGGAGCGCCTCGGCGTGGCCGCCCGCGCCTGCCGTCGCGTCCACGAACAGTCCCGGGCGGGGCGAGAGGACTTCGACCGTCTCGCGGAGGAGAACGGAAACGTGCGGAGCACCCATGTCGACCTAAAGCAGCAGCTTCGAGAGTTCGTCGTAGTCCTCCACCGTGAAGTCTTCGGCGGCGAGCCGGTCGCGCGTCGCCGCGCGGTCGGTGACGACCAGGTGATCGATGTTCCCCGTCACGACGACGTCGCCGGCGAGGTTCGACGTCTCGCGGAGGATCGCGGGAAGCAGCGCTCGACCCTGCCCGTCCATTTTTTCCTGCTTCCCGAAATAGTTGACGCGCTCGAGGAACTTCATCTTCGAGCGGTGCACGGCGGGCGCGGCGGCCAGCCTTTCCTCGATCCCCTGCCAGACCGGAAGCGGATACACGAGGGCGTCCCTGCCGTGAATGGAGGTCACGAACAGATCGGCGCCGAACGCTTCTTCGATCTGCCGTCGAAAAACGTTCGGAATCTTGAGCCGGCCCTTCTCGTCGATAGAGGCCGGTGCACTACCCCGAAAGCGATCCATATGGACCACTCCTATCCACTTTTTCCCAGAAAGATCCACGGCCATGTTAGGAGGGACCGTCCGTAACTGTCAAGAAGATTTGGAGGTTAGCTCCAGATCACGGCGTAAGGAAGGCGTTACCCGAACAGCCGGCGAGTCTGGGAGGCTGGGGCGTGACGCCAAGACTCGCGCGGCGCACGCGGCGACACCACGTCAGTGATGCAACCAGGCGCCGCTCGCAAGTTTCTCGCGTCAGCGTAATCGGCAAATTCACTCTCGAGTCAGCTCGAAACTTGAACGGCCCTCGCGCGAGCTTGGCGGCCGCGTCCTAAGTGCCCCTCCCCGGAAATAGCGTGCCATTTGCGCCTGCGGCTTGCGGACGAGGGCCAGACGCGTCGCGGGAGCAGATGCCGTTCGCATCGGGCCCGCGACGCAACGCCGCCATCGTTCGCAATGTGCGGGCGCCCTTCGGGTTCGGGCGGCGCGGGGCAATCTGCGGCG
>DATFVB010000261.1 GCA_035260525.1 Thermoanaerobaculia bacterium | reverse complement strand
CACGGTCGTCAACCATGACACCTTCGTCTCCGGAAGGGCCGTCTCCGGAAATTACGTCCGGGATGCGTCGGTGATCCGCCAGGTCGTGGCCGCGCCGGTGCTTCGCGGCGCACTGCCCGTCATGCCGGCCGCCGGAGCCCTCCGGATTTCCCGGAATGCCGCGGCCGCCGCGCGGCCGCCCGTCCAGGTGAGCTCACGGGCGGTCGTGACCCGCCTGGCGCCTCCTCCGGCGCCTCCGTCCTTTCAATCGAAGGTCGCCGCAATCCGCGAGCAGCGCGGCGCGCCGGTGACGGCCGCCGCGGCCGCTCGAATGTCGATTCAAGGAAACCAGGGAGCCCGGGCGGTCCAGCCCATTCGGCCCGCGGCGGCTCCTTCCGGGGCGGTCACGTTTCGTCCGCGGAGCGCCGGCGCGGCCGGACCTCGTCCGCAGGCCGTGACGGCTCCCCGTGGAAAGGTCCTCGCCACGGCGGACCGGCCGATCGTTGCCTCTCCCGGGGCCGCCGCGAGGCCTCAGGCGCAGGCTCCGGCTCGAATCGCTCCGAACGCCGTCGTTTCACCGAAGCCGGCCGGAGGAACCGGAACCCGGGCGACCCAACAGCCGCTCGCGCCGCGAGGCCGGAGCGCGCCGTCTCAGGGCAGGCAGACCAACGCGCCTCCGAAGCGAACGTTCGGAACGCCTCCGGCGACGACACAGGAGAGCAACCGGCCGGCGGTTCAGCAGGGCCGTCCGTCGCAGCCGCTCGCGCCGAGAGGCCAGAGCGCGCCGTCTCAGGATCGGCAGACCAATGCCCCTCCGAAGCGGTCGTTCGAGGCGCCTCCCGCGAGGACACAGCAGAGCAATCGTCCGGCGGTGCAGCAGGGCCGTCCGTCGCAGCCGCTCGCGCCGAGAGGCCAGAGCGCACAGCCGCCCGAGCGCCAGAAGCCGGCGAACAATCCGCCTCCGAAGAAGTCCATCCAGACGCCTCCGCCCGCGAGACAAGACCATCGTCAGGCGGCTCCGGAGCGTCGGTCGCCTCAGACCGCACCGGAAAGCCGTCCGACCCCGAAGGTGAATCGGTCCGCGCCGCCGCCGCCGCGCCAGGCGGCAAGCCCGGGGGGCAAGAACACGCAACGGAAGAAGCCGGATACGAGAAAGAAGAAGAATGAGGAGCCGCCGCCTCCTCCTCCGAGGATGCCGTAAACGGCGTGAGATTTCGCTGCCTCTCGGAACGAGCGCCGCGCATCTGCGCGGCGCCGCCGTGTTTCAGGGAATGCGATGCCGTGGCGAGTACGCGCCAACCACGACGATCTCGTACGGGAGGTTCAGGTTGAGTAGCGCAGGATTTTCGACTCCGTGCCGCGCTCGCCACGCCACGACCGCGAGATCGATTCTCGGCAAACCAACGACATGCAGGCGATCGCCGGCTTTCCGGTCCCTGATGAGCCTGTCAGGCGGCGTGCCCTTGACGAAAACCATGCGCAATTTGTCGACGAGTCTGTTTCCATCCAGGTCGAGGGCCGCAGCGTCGACGAACCGGCCGTCCTCGACGACGACTTGCCGGCTGGCGGTCAGCTCCATCAGGAACTCGACATCGTTGAATTGAGTTTCGTCCCCTGGTATTCCTCGGCGTCTCCGGCGTGCTCGCTCCAGAGCCTCCAGGAGCCGGCGACTCGGATGGGCTTGCCGCTCGCTTCTGCCCGATGGATCCGGTCGATCGCGTCTTCTTCCGAGGCCGCGTTCGCGATTTCGGCGACCACCGGCAGGCCGATCGCCGGGGATTGGCCTGCCATATGGAAGTCGCCGTCCCAGAATGCCGGGTGTGGTCTCTTCCCGGCCTTCTCGACCGTCAGCTTCAACCGTATCGTCGCCCGGTCTTTGTAGGTCCTGATGAAGGAGTCGTGCAGAGTGATCTCGACGTTGTCGTCGGACAGCGCCGCGTTCACCAGGATCAGATCCTTCTTGGCCTCCCGGAACAGGGTTGAACAACCCGAGAGGAGTACGGCGGACAGAAAGAGAATCCGCTTCAAGGTCCGCCCCGATGAAGGATCAGCGGGCCGCGGTGACGAAGGGAGTGGCATCGAGGTTGCGGGAAGGAACCTTTCCGCAGCGGTACGCCCGGGCCGACCAGTCCTTCGTTCGAGTCCCCGCCGGACCGAGCAGCACGAGGGTGTCCGCTCCGATCTGGTGGGCGCGGATTTTGAGCTGATCGAGGGGCTGTTCCAGCGAAAGAAACGGAGCCAACGCGAAGACGACGCCTCGCGGTTTGCATGCCTTCATCGACGCCGCCGTCCGCGTCACCACCCGACGCGCCCCGGGAGTCATCGTCATGCTCGTGCAGCCGGCCGAGACCAGGCCGGCGAGAAGGAAAGAAGCGACCGCGAGATACACGTCGCTCGAGTTCGAACGGGTCTTCATGGTGATCATCCTCATCGGATGGAGTGCGAAATCCGGGACACTCGATCGATCTTCAGCATGGGCGCTTCAGAACTCGGCGTCCAATCGTTTGTTCCTTCTCTATTGAGACGATCGAGCGATGAGGACCGGGGGGAACGGCCGTCGCTCCTTCGAGAGCACAAAGGGGCGGCCGTATCCGCATGAGGGAGGAACCGATCGCTCGGTCAAGGCTCCGCCCGCCTGTTAACGCGCGGTCGGGCTCCGTCGGCCGGGGCGGCGTACCTCATTTCGACGCCGCCCTTTCTTGCTATTCCCGGCCTCGACGGGCGTGATCGCTCGCTCGCGGGGGGTGGCCCGCACCTGCTCGAGGAAGGAGGCGAGAATCGGTGAGGCGTCTCCGCGCCGGAAAATGATTCCTCTTTCGGTGAAGATCCCCGGGTCCGCCAGGGGACGAAAGACAACCGCCGACGCGGACATCTGCTCGAGGACGGGATCGACGAGAGCAATCGTCAGACCGGCCGCGACCATGCCGAGAACGGTTCGCGTCGACGGAATCCCTCCTTCCATCGCGATCGGCGGCCCGAAACCGGCGTGCCGAAACACGGCGAGCATCTGGTCATACGAGTCGGGCGACAGGTGCTTCGGCCAGAGCACGTAGGCTTCCTTCGACAGCTCCTCGAGCTTGAGGTCGCTCCGGCCCGCCATGGGATGACTCGCCGGAAGGGCGACGACCAGTCGCACCCGCCCCGTCGGCTCGGTGACGAGCCCTTCGGCTTGGAGCGGCAGTCCCACGAAACCGACGTCGATCTGACCGGCGCGAAGCGCCGCGACCTGGCTCTCCGGCGTCAGGTTCTGGAAGAGGACCTCCACCGAAGGGGCATGCTCGGCGAAGAGTTGAAGGGCCCGGCCCAGGAAGAGCCAGTCGGTCTCGGGAGAGATGCCGATCGCCAGTTTGCGCGATTCTCCCCGCGCCGCCTCCCGCGCGAGGCCGGCCGCGCGTTGGGCCGAGGCGAGAATGCCGCGGACCTCGCCGAGAAAACGCTCGCCCGCCGGAGTCAGCGCGACGCGCCGTTTCGTCCGAAGAAACAGATCGACCTTGAGCTCGCGCTCGAGGTCCCGGATCTGCTGGCTCAAGGACGGCTGGGAAGTGTGCACGCGCGCGGCCGCGCGGCCGAAATGGAGCTCATCGGCGACCGCCACGAAATAGCGAAGATGTCGAAGCTCCATGAGGCACTTCACATTTTACATCGGCCCACGGCGCTGATCGGTTCCGCGTCTGGACATGAGAGAAAAAAGCTATTGGACTGTCCTGCGGGAAAGAGCCATCGTGCATTCGGAGGCGTCTCCCATGTTGCACGATTTCATCACTCAGAACCGCAGCGAGCTCATCGCCTCGTGCCGGACGAAAGTCGCCGCGAGGCCGATTCCCGAGCCGACTCCTGAAGAGCTGGAGCACGGGGTCCCCCTGTTCCTGGACCAGCTCGTCGAGATCCTCCGTCTGCGGACGACGTCGAGTCGGGGAATCCGGGAGGGCGCCGAGAAGCATGGCAACGAGATGCTTCGCCTGGGGTTCACGATCAGCCAGGTCGTCCACGACTACGGCGACATCTGCCAGGCGATCACCGACCTCGCGCTCGAACGCGAAGCGCCGATCTCGACGTCCGACTTTCGCACGCTCAACCGGTGCCTCGACGACGCGATCGCCAACGCCGTTACCGAGTACAGCCGAAAGCGCGACGAGCGGATCTCGGCGGAGGGCACCGAGCGTCTGGGCGAGTTCGCGCACGAGCTCCGGAATCTCCTCAACGGAGCGACCCTCTCCTTCGACGTCCTGCGGACGGGGAGCGTCGGCGTGAACGGAGCCACCGGCGCGATCCTCGGGCGCAGCCTCTCCCGGATGCGTGACTTCGTCAACCGTTCGCTCGCCGAGACCCGCGTGGATGCCGGCGTCCAGAACCGCGAGCGGATCGCGATGGGGACGTTCATGGACGAAGTCGTGGCGCCGGCCGCGATCGAAGGCCGTGCCCGAGGCTTGCGCCTCACGGTCGTGCGCGACGAGGGTTCCGCGGCCGTCGGGGCCGACCGCCAGGTTCTGACGTCGGTCGTCGTGAATCTCCTTCAGAACGCATTCAAGTTCAGCCCGCCCGGGGGAAAGGTGACCCTGAGAACGCAGGCGGACGCCGATCGGGTCCGGATCGAAGTCGACGACGAGTGCGGAGGGCTCCGCTCCGGAGATCCGCAGACCCTCTTCCACCCGTTCGGGCGGCGCGGCAGCGACCGAAGCGGCCTGGGCCTGGGCCTCTCGATCAGCAAGCGCGGGGTCGAGGCGAGCGGCGGCACGCTCGAGGTACGCGACATCCCGGGCACCGGATGCGTCTTCACAGTGGATCTGCCGAGGGCGGCCGTCGGAGTGGATCCCGCGGAGAATCTCTCGTGAAAAAACGAGCGAAGACGTTGAGAGCTCCGGTCACTTCGAAGGACCACGTCCGGGGGTCTCCGCTCGCGGCGGTCACGCTCGTCGGCTACGGAGATTTCACGTGCCCGGAGTGCGCGAAATCCTATCGAGCCGTCAAGAAGATCCAGCGGGAAATGGGCTCCCGGCTCCGTTACGTGTTCCGCAGCTTTTCCCGGGATCCCCTCAACCGGAGGGCGGAGGACGCCGCCGAGGCGGCCGAGTGCGCAGGCGCCCAGGGAAAGTTCTGGGACATCCACGATCGGATGTTCGAAAACCAGGGAGCAGCAGACCCGCTTCCGCTGGCCGAGCACGCGCGCGCCGTCGGCCTGGACGCCGATCGATTCCGGCGGGAAATGCGGGGACACCTCCACCTGGCGAAGATCCGCGCGGTGCGGAAAGGAGGCGTTGGCCGCGGCGTCGCCGAGGTGCCCACCTTCTTCATCAATTCTCTGCGACACGAGAGCGCGTTCGGTCTGGCCACGCTGCTCCCCGCCGTCCAGGCCGCGGCGGCTGTCCTGTGATCCGGCGAAACCTCGTCCCGCGGCCGGCGGGAGACGGCGAGAAGGCGCCGGTGCGGCGATTGAGCTGGTTCAACATCCTTTTTCTCTCCCTGACACCCGTCATCGGCGTCTTCGGGACGGCGGCGTACGCGATCGCCTACGGCGTTCGCTGGTGGGAGCCGACGCTCTTTTTCGTGCTGTTCGGGCTGGTCAGCTTCTCCGTGACGGCGGGTTATCACCGCTGCTTCTCCCACAAGGCGTACGTGAGCCATCCGGCCCTGCAGGCGTTCTATCTGTTCTTCGGCTCGATGGCCTTGCAGAACTCGGCCCTCAAGTGGTCCTCGGATCACCGCGACCATCACCACTACGTGGACCGGGACTGGGACCCGTACAGCATCAAGCGCGGGGGACTGTGGGCGTACATCCTGTGGCTCTTCTACGAGGAGCCGGGGGAGCTCACGTACGACAACGTCCCGGACCTCAAGGCCAATCGCCTCGTTCGCTGGCAGTTCCACATGAACAACTGGTTCGGCCTGATCGCGGGTCTCGGGATCCCGATGGCGGTCGGCGCGCTGTTCGGCCGGCCTCTCGGAGGACTCCTGTGGGGAGGATTCCTCCGGATCGCCGTGATCCATCACACGACTTTCCTCGTCAACTCCGTGGCGCACCTGTACGGCACGCGCCCCTACACGGAGGAGAACTCGGCGCGCGACAACGGTCTGCT
Organism: Thermoanaerobaculia bacterium; assembly: GCA_035260525.1. NCBI lineage: Bacteria > Pseudomonadati > Acidobacteriota > Thermoanaerobaculia > Thermoanaerobaculia bacterium. Next base: position 913 of record DATFVB010000261.1, on the reverse strand, counting down.
CCGCGCCGTTTCGCGCGAGCAGTAGACGCGAGCCTTCCTGCCCGACGGCTTCGTCATCGCGTGGAGTCGCGCGGGCTGTCTTAGGCTTTGACTTCCGGTTCGGGCGCTTTTTTCGTCGCCACGGCCGCCCGCAGAGCCCGCATGTTCACGCGATGGCGGAGCTTCTTCTTCCGGGCGGCGGCGAATCGCGCCTTCTCGCCATTGATCTTCGACATGGTTCGATACTACACCCTGCCGTTGCGCCTCCCGGGCGGCCCATCTTCGCCACCGTGCGATAAGGTTCGGCAACGATGGACCTGGCCCGGCCCAAAGCGGCGATCGCGCGGCTCTCGCGGCTCAACAGCGCGGCCGCGGAGCTGGCCTACTATCTCGCGCTCTCCCTGGTTCCCTTCGTCGGGATCGCCATCGTGGTGGTCAGCCTCTGGTTTCCCGGGGGCCTCGGCGCGTCCATCGCCAGGGTCCTGCGCGGCGTTCTGCCGGGTTCGCCCGTCGCGGGCGAAGTCATGCGGTGGGCACGCTCCTCGGCGAGCCGGGGGTGGCTGACGGCCGGCTTCCTGCTCGCGCTCTGGAGCTCGTTTCGATTCACGTCGCGGTGCGTCGATGCGCTCGGCACGATGATTTCGGGCGTCACCCGCTCGCCGGAGCGGACCGGGTCGTCGATCGTCCGATCGATGCTGCTGCTCGTGGTCTGGATGGTGGCGCTCCTGGCGACGGCCTTCTTCCTTCTCGTGGCGCCTTCCGTCGAGCGCGAGCTGCTCGGACCGTCGGCGCTGTCCGACGTATCGTCCGCGGCCTTCACGGCGCTGCAGGCGCTGCTCGCTCCCGGCATCCTGTTCGGCGCGATCTGGCTGACGTACCGGGTGGTCGGGGGCATGCGGGCGGGCGGCCTCCGGATGGCGCTGGTCGCGCTGCT
>DATFVB010000260.1 GCA_035260525.1 Thermoanaerobaculia bacterium | reverse complement strand
CGTTCGGAGCGCCGCAGGGTCAGCGGCAAGGCGACGCGGCGAAGGCGATGCGGTTGCGATCGTCTAGCCGCGGCAACGCCGCCGATGGCCCTGCGCCGCCCGAACCCGAAGGGCGCCCGCACATTGCGAACGATCTCTGCGTCGCGCCCCGGGCCCGATGCACAACGGCATCTGCTCCCGGTGCGCGATATTGAGCTCATCCGCAAGCCGCAGGCGCGCCGCTACCGTTATTCTCGTTCCGGGGCACTCACGTACGCGCCGGTACGCCGCGGCCGCGGGATCGGGCAACCCGCATCCCGTCGGGCTCGCGCCTCGCCGCGCCTTCGACTCCTGGTAACCGAGTTGGCATTCGGCTCCACTCACGGTTGGAGAGCCGGCGGGCGTCCCGAACGCGTCTTCCAACCCGTCTCGGCGCGCCTCACTTTTGCCGAAACCGAAGTGTCTCGCGGCAACTCGCCGCCCTTCTCGTAGACGACTCCGTACGCGTGGCCGGGTCCGGGGCCTTTCGCACCGCGGGAGACCCTGCGCGAAGGGTATCCAGCGCAGCGACCGTGAGGTCGCAGCCGCGAGGCGGCCGGCGCGCGCCGCGCCGGGCGCGTCGACCGCCGAGCACGCCGGTGCGCGAGCTATCGAGCCAGCTCCCGCGACGGAGCTGGGTTAAGATCCGCGCGGGGCGGAGAGACTGTGATCACCGGATTCAACACGGACATCAAGCACGGCGACCGGGTCTTCCACGTGCAGACGGAGGACAAGGGGGAGGACAACCCGTTCGTCGAGTCCCTCGTGTACGTCGGGGGCGAGATCATCGCGTCCAAGAAGACCCCTTACGGCGATTCGATCAAGAACGGCGGCGGCCCGGCGGTCGTCCAGGAAATGATGGAGTCGCAGCACCGGAAGATGATCGCCGCCGTCCAGCGCGGCCGGTTCGACACGTCGGGCAGCGTGCCGGTGCCGCCGGCACGGGAGGAATCCTTCGAGCGGGCGCTCCCGGCGCCCGACGCCGAAGTGGAGATCCCGGCCGGCGCCGTCGTCGTCGAACGCTCCGCCAAGACCGACGAGAAGACCCTGGACCAGGTCATCCTCGATTACCTCGCCTCCGAAGTCTCGCAGGAGCACCTCGACCTGACGCTCTATTCCTCCCCCGATTTCTTCCTGGGAGAGAACGTCGAGATCCGGGTCAAGGCGGAGACTTCGCTCTCCCGCCGGCCGATCATCGGCGCCGGAATCCTCGTCAAGGTGATCTCGACGGTCGACAAACCGGCGGTCGTCTTCCAGGGGAAGACCGCGTCCGACGGCTCCTGCATCGCCCACTGCAAGCTCCCCGACTACCGGAACGGTAACGCCGCGCTCATCATCCAGGCGACTTCGGAAGCCGGGAACAACGAGATCAAATACCTCCTGAGGCATCGCCGGTGAGCGACGGGGCCGCGGAGATCCGCGTGCGCGTCAACGGAGAGGTCCGCGCGGTCGGGCCCGCGACGCGGGTCGCCGACCTCCTCGACGCGCTGGGCGTCGCGACTCCGCGCGTCGCGGTCGAGTACAACCGCGAGATCCTTCCGAAGGGTCAGTACGAGCAGACGCAGCTCCGGGAGGGTGACGAGCTGGAGGTCGTGACCTTCGTCGGCGGAGGGTAACCGTCGCGGGAGCGGGCTCGGGGACCGGGAGCGCGTGACGGGTTCGCGGCTCGCCGAACGAGCGGCTCGACCGCGAACCCGCCACCCCCTTCACCTTCGCTCCCGCTCCCGCATCGCGGAGCTTTCGCCTCGGTTACTTCGGGCGAACGCTTTCCGCGATGCGAAGAGCCCGGGGGCGCGACCGCGGACCATAAACGAAATCGGCAATCCGGTCCGTTCGCTCTTTTCGGAGTCGTCACTCCACCGTCATCGCGAGCGCAGCAGCCTGCCGCGCCGAAGCGTTCAAACGAAGGCGGAAGCGAAGCGATCTTTCGGTCCGCTCATCGGGCGATACCGAACTCGCTTGCGCCGCTTGGCCCTTTCCCGTATCCTTCCGGCTCCGTTGAGGCGTTAGCTCAATTGGCAGAGCAAGAGACTCTTAATCTCTAGGTTCAGGGTTCGATTCCCTGACGCCTCACCATTTCGGCCGCACGGCTCGCGCTCGAGGCGCTCGACCGCTGGCGGCCTCTCAGATCGCGAACCTCCTCCGCGCCGGGGGCTTGCGCACCATCGTGCGCTGCGCTTTCGTCCCGGCGCGGAGACTTTTCGCGATCTGCCCTCCGCCGCTCGGGCGAGAGGCCCTCGACGGCTCCGGGGCCCCTGGTCCGACGGGAGCATTCGCGACGCTCGCGCAGCTCGGATCGCGAAGAGCGGGCTACCGGGCGCGCCGAATCAGGCGCTTTTCTGGCACCGGGGTTGCTGTTCCTTCCTTCCGGAGGCCCGATGAGAAAGCTTCGACGTCTCGCGCCCCTTCTCGCTGCCGCGGTTTTCGCGCTCGCGGCCGGGGTCGGGTGCAACGACAACAGCGACCACGACACGACCCCGACGGGAGGCTCGCTCGCGCAGGTCCAGCTCGGCGGGCCGAGCGGCACCGTGACCTCCGGCTCGAGCTTCAACGTCGACGTGAAGGCGCGCAACCTCGGCTTCTCCGTGCTTCACGACGTCCGCGTCCACGTCGTTCTCCCTCCGCCGCTCGTCGTCGAAAGCGCGGAGGTGACGGCGGGCGGGGGAACCGTGTCGATTTCCAACGGGGTCAACGGAGGGACCGTCGACTACGTTTTCGGGACGATCGACAAGAATTCCCAGTCGACCGGAACGATCCACGTCCACGGGACGCTCGCCAGCGGGACGAACAACGTGCCGGTCACCGTGACGGCGGAGCTCACTTCCGACGAGGTGCACTCGGGCGACGCCGTCGCCTCGGTGACGATCACGCTCCAGCAGTAGCGCTCGCGCGTCCTCGGTTTATCCTAGGGCGGCGAGAATGGCGGAACGGCAGACGCGCAAGACTTAGGATCTTGTGCCCGAAAGGGCGTGAGGGTTCGAGTCCCTCTTCTCGCACCATCCGCCTTCGCCGTGTCGAGCGCACCGCGGCTGCCGACGCTCCGCCGCGACATTCGGAAACGTCCACCGCCGTGAACGCGAAGGAGGATGCCGCGCCATCGCTCGGCGAAGACGAGCGACGGCGGGCGGGTGCCGCGCCATCGAAGTCGCGCCGAAACTTCAGTGAAGGCGGAAGCTCGGCGAAGATGAGCGACGGCGGGCCGCTTCAGCCGGTATCTTCTGATTCCCCGGAAATCCGTTCGATATTCGGCGAAGTTTTCCATGGCACCCATCCTGCAGTTCCGTCCAGCGGACGGTTCGTGCGACCGGCCTTGCCGCGAAGGGAGGCCAGGGTGAATCCGGTGCTGATCGTGGAGGACAACGCGGAGATCCGCGAAGTGCTCGAGGAAATACTGAAGGCCGAAGGGGCCGAGGTCGCCACGGCGGCCGACGGCGCCGAGGGCCTCCGGCGTCTGGCGGACGCTCCTCGCCCCTGCCTGGTCCTCCTCGATCTCAAGATGCCGGTCATGGATGGCTTCGAGTTCCTCGAGAGAAGGAACCGCGAACCGGAGCTCGCGAAGATCCCCGTGATCATGCTGACGGGTACGGCGGAGCTCGCCGGACGGGAAAAGGAGCTCAACGTCCAGGGTTTCGTCCGCAAGCCCTTCGATCCCGCAGTCCTCATGACTCTGGTTCGAGAGCACTGCGACTGATGGGAGGGAAGTACTTCTGCGCGACCTGCTTCTCCGACCGGCGGCGGCGGCTCAGCGCCGCGTATCGCGGGTCGGAACGGAGATACCCGGCCTCGGAGAATCGCGACCGCTGGTCGCGCCGCCGGGACGACGTTCCGGAGATCGGATTCAGTTCCGCCCGCGCTCGTTCTCGGCAGCGATCATCGCGTTGAGCGCGGTTTCTTCCTCGACGACGTCCGCCCCCCGGCGGCGGAGCTCCGCGATCTGGGCGCGCAGGCTTTCCTGATCGCGGAAGAAGACTTTCGTCTCCTCGCCGTCCTCGCTCCGGTAGTGGATCTCGGCGCCGACTTCGGGCTCGTCCCGCAGGAGCCGGACGAAGCGGGCGCGGGGCGCCGCGATCATCGGGATCGTCGCCGATCGGGCCGCGGGACTCCCGTTCCTGGATCGAAGCATGCCGCTCATCGGTGCAATCTCGCTGCCATGACGGAGCCCCTGGGGACGGAGGTGGCGGT
>DATFVB010000259.1 GCA_035260525.1 Thermoanaerobaculia bacterium | reverse complement strand
CCCCATGAGGACCGCGCGGTCGCCCGCCGCGACGGGCACATCGGTAGCGTCGCACACCGTCAGATCCATGCTGATGGCTCCCACGGTCGGTACGGCCCCCTCATCGACGAGAACTGGCGCGCGGCCGGAAAACGACCGCCGGTAACCGTCATCATAACCGACGGGGAGGACGGCGAGCGTCGTCGGCCGGGCCGTCACGAACGTCCCGCCGTAGCCGACGGCGGTCCCCGCGGGGACCCGCTTGACCGAGATGACCTCGGTCTCCCACGAAAGGGCGGGAACGAGGTCGGGGACGCCGGCGACCGGCGCGATTCCTTCGCCCGTAGAGGGCGAGATCCCATCGCCCATGAAGGGCGAGATCCCATCGCCCGCGAAGGGCGAGATCCCATCGCCCGTGAAGGGCGAGATCCCATAGAGCGCGAGCCCCGGCCGCACGGCGTCGCAATCGGCCGCCGGCCCTTCGAGCGCCGCCCCGGAGTTGGCCAGATGCGTCCAGATCCCGGGGAATCCCGACGCCCGCAGCTCGCCGAACGCCGCTGCGGCCGCCTCCGTCTGACGGCTTCGCGTCGGGTGCCCCGGCGTCTCGCCGTGCGAGAAGTGGGAGAAGGCCGCCTCGACGCGCATTCCGGGGGACGCCGCGAGAATCGCCGCCGCCTCCCGGACTTCCGAGGGGAAGATGCCGAGGCGGGAGAGGCCGCTATCGATCTTGACGTGGACGGAAAGGGCACCCCCCCACGTCGCGGTCGCGGCGGCGAAGGCGCGGATCTGCTCGAGGGACCAGAGAGCGGGCGTCAGCGCGAACGCCCGGTGCAGCGCAGCGTCGCCCGCGTCGGCGTAATTCAGGAGCAGGATCGGAGACCGGACGCCGGCCCTCCGGAGCTCGACCCCCTCCTCGGCGACCGCGACGCAGAAGAAATCGGCCCCGGCGTCCTCGAGCGCGCGCGCGACGGGAGCCGCGCCGTGCCCGTAGGCGTTCGCCTTGACGACCGCCAGCACCCGCCGGCGCGAGCGCTGTGCGATCGCGCGGAAGTTCGACGCGATCGCGCGGAGATCGACGCGCGCGACGGTGCGGCGCGGGGAGAAATTCAAACCGGCCTCTTCCTCAGAGCTGCGGTTCCGCGAAGCGCTCGTAGGTTCGAAACGTCGTCTGCTCGTGCAGGAAGACCATCTCGAACTCGTCGGTCGGTCCGTTGCGCTGCTTGGCGATGATCACGTCGGCGAGGTTCTTGCGCTCGGTCTCGCGGTCGTACATCTCCTCGCGATACAGGAAGATCACGACGTCCGCGTCCTGTTCGATCGACCCGGAGTCTCGCAGGTCCGCGAGCTGCGGCTTCTTCTGCTCCCCGGTCCGCCGTTCCGACTGGCGCGAGAGCTGCGAGAGAGCGATGACCGGGACGCGCAGGTCCTTGGCGAGGAGCTTCAACCCGCGCGAGATCTGCGACACCTCCTGGGTGCGGTTCTCGATCCGGCCGTGTCCCGCCATCAGCTGGAGGTAATCGACCACGACGAGGTCGAGCCCGTGCTCGCGCTTGAGGCGCTGACACTTCGCGCGCATTTCCGGCACGCTCAGCGCCGAGGTGTCGTCGATGAAGAAGCGCGCGCCCGCGATCCGCGTCTGGGCGAGGACGAGCTGCCGAAAGTCGGTGTCCGATCCGAAACCGTCGCGGACCTTCTTGGCGTTGACCTCCGCTTCGGAGCAGAGCACGCGAAGCCCCAGCGCCTCCTTCGACATCTCGAGCGAGAAGAACCCGACCGACCGCGCCTCGCGGATCGCGACGTGCTGCGCGACGTTCAGGGCGAAGGAGGTCTTGCCGACCGACGGCCGCGCCGCGAGGATGATGAGCTCGGAGGTCTGCAGACCCGAGGTCAGCCGGTCGAGGTCCCGGAACCCCGTCGGGAGCCCGGTCAGCATCCCCTGGCGGCCGCGCGCCTCCTCGAGGACCGCCAGGTTGTGCTCGGCGACCTCGCCGAGCGGCACGAAGCCGCCGCGCGCGGTGTCCTGCGCGATGTCGAAGATCTCCGATGCCGCATCCCCGATCACGTCGTCGGCCGCGCGGTCGGCGACGGCGCCGTCGCGCGTGATCTTCTGCCCGAGCGCGATCAGCCGGCGAAGCGTCGATTTCTCCTTGACGATTCGCGCGTAGTGCTCGGCGTTGGCGACGTCCGGAATGCCGTCGACCAGCGACGCCAGATACGCCGGTCCGCCGACGCGGTCGATCGCCCCCATTCGGGCGATCTCGTCGCGCACCGTCACGAGGTCGATCGGCGCGGAACGGGCGGCGAGTTCGCCGATCGCGGTCCAGATCCGGCGGTGCGTGTCGAGGAAGAAGTCCGATTCCTTGAGGATCGGCGAGATCACGGCCAGCGCGAGGTTGTCGATCAGGACCGCGCCCAGCACGGCACGCTCCGCTTCGACGTTCTGCGGGAGAGCGGACGGAGATTCGACGGATTCGAGCATGGAACGAGAACCGGATTCTACTCCGGGCCGCCGGGAATTGTCAGCGGATCGCGCGGCGCTCTTCCAGCGCCTCGAGCATCTTCCGGTCGCCGAAGACGGCGCCGGGAATCTTGCCCTTCTCCTCGACGCCGTGGAAGTCCGAGCCTGCCGTCGCCAGGAGACCGTGCCGCGCCGCGAGCTTCGAGAAGCGCTCGATTTCCGCCGACGCGTGATCCGGATGGAAGACCTCGACCGCGTCGAGCCCCTCGGGGACCAGCGCTTCGACGACCCCCTCCGGGTCCTTGTACCAGATCGCGTGCGCGAGCGACGAAACCCCGCCGGCCTCGCGGATCGCGCGCACGACCTCCTCGGCGCGCCATTTCTCCGGGGCGACCCACCACGGGCATCCCTTGTGGAGGAATCGCGCGAACGCGTCGTCGTTGTCCTTCGCGTGCCCCGCGCGGATCAACGCGCGCGCCAGATGCGGCCGGCCCCAGACGCCGTCGCCGACGTCGCGCCGGATCTCGTCGAGGTCGATTGCAATACCCGCCGCCACGAGATTCGCCGCCATCTTCTCGCCACGACGCCGCCGGTTCTCCTGCCGGACCTCGAGCTGCCGCCGGAAAGAGGCGTTCTGCTCGTCCACGAAGAGGGCGAGGATGTGGACGTCGTCGCCGTCGGGGGCGTCGGCCGAGATCTCCGCGCCGGGAATGAGGCGGATCCCCGCCCGCTCCGCGGCCTCGCGCGCCTCCGGAAGCCCGTCGAGACCGTCGTGGTCGGTCAACGCGAGGACCGAGATCCCCGCCCGGCTCATCTTCTCGACGAGCGCCGTCGGGGTGTCGAGGCCGTCGGAGACGGTCGAATGCGAATGCAGGTCGATCTTGAAGGTCACGGTCACTCCTTTTCCCCGCCGGCGAGCACGTCGAGCAATTCGGAAAGTATCCGGGCGGTCGCGCCCCAGACGGTCTTCTGTCCGTAGTGGTAGAAGAGGACCGGCCGCTCGCGCCCCTCGAAGTTGCGCTCCTCGACCGCGGTCGGCGTCATGAGCGCCGAGATCGGGATCTCCCAGAGCGCCTCGATCTCGTCGGCCGAGGGCTTGAGCTCGACCGGGTACGGAATCGCCGCGACGTACGGCTCGACGTAGAAGCTCGTCACCGTCACGATCGGCGAGAGCCGGCCCAGCAGCACGATCTGCTTGCGCTCGAGCCCCAGCTCCTCTTCCGTCTCGCGAAGCGCCGTGTCCCTCAAGTCCCGGTCTCCGGTCTCGAAGGTTCCCCCCGGGAACGACACCTGTCCGCGGTGGTTCAGGACCTTGTCGCTCCTTTTCGTGAAGAGGAGCCAGAGCTCCTTCTCCCGCACGAACATCGGGACGAGGACCCCGGCCCGACGGTGCTCCGCCTGCGGGGCGACGCCCTGGAGAGTTCGGTCGGCGAGCTTGCCTCTGATATCCGCCAGCCAGTTGGCCATGTCCCTAAAATATCAGGCGCGGACCATACCCGCCGTTATACGGGCCCGTCGGAACCGCCGGCGGATTTAACGTACGCTCCGGTACGCCGCACCCGCCGGCCGGTCCCGCCGAGCCCGTCTTCCAGCACGTCTGGCCGCGCTTCGTCATCTTCGCGGTAAGGAGTTGGTGTTTACACCCCCGACATACGTTTGGAGTACACCCCGGCTGGTGGCCTGCCGGGCATCCCGCCGGGCTCGCGCCTCGCCACGTACCGTTGCGCTCTCCGAAGCAGCGCCCGGAT
>DATFVB010000258.1 GCA_035260525.1 Thermoanaerobaculia bacterium | reverse complement strand
TCTTCGCTCAGTCCCTCTTCCCGCAGGCGCTCCGCCTCGAGAGCGATGTGGGCTTCGATCTCGGCGGCAAAGTCGGCGTCGGTCCGCGATGCAGGCGAGTCCGTGTCCAAGCGGCGCCGGAACATGCTACGTTTCCTCCGGTCCCAGAACCCTTCCGATCGCCGACACGAGCCGCCGCCACTTGCTCGTTTCCTTCACGAGCTGCTTTCGGCCGGCCGCCGTCAGCCCGTAGAAGCGCGCCTTGCGGTTGTTGGCGGAAACGCCCCATTTCGCCGAGATCCAGCGGCGTTCTTCCAGCCGCTGGAGCGCCGGATAGAGAGCGCCGTGCTCGACCAGGAGCTCTTCGTCGGACGTCGTCTGGATGGCGCGCGCGATCCCCTGCCCGTGCTGCGGTCCGAAGATCAGCGTGCGCAGGATCAATACGTCCAGCGTCCCCTGGAGAAGCTCGAGCCGGTCGCGGGGTTCCTTCCCGAGTCCTTCGCCGCTTCGACGGATCGCGCGGCGCTCATCGCCGCGATGGGTTACCATTCGACCCGAGTATCGCGCCGCTCGGGTAGGATGTCAACCTGAGGGCGCCGAAGTCGCTGCGAGAGCCGGAAGGAAGATCGTCCTCCATGGGAACTTTCGCCGGACTCCGACTCATGGGACCCGGGGAGGCCAGATGGACATGCGCGTGCTGATGGCGACACTCATGGCGACGATCGCCGCATCGGCGGCGGCCGCAGGGAACGGCGACGCGGTTCCGTTCGAGCTCGACCGGAACGTCATCCTCGTTCCGGTCCGGGTCGCCGGGCGAGGGCCGTATCTTGCGATGATCGACACCGGCACGGACCCGTCGGCGATCGACCCGGCGCTCGCGAAGGAGCTCGGGCTGAAACTCGGCGAAAGCGGCGAGATCGACGGAGCCGGCACAGAGAGCGCCCAGGCGTCCGAGACCATGCTCCCGGACGTCGCGCTGGGGTCGGTCGTGGCGAAGAACGTCGAGGCGCTCGCGGGCGCGTCGGTGACGACGATCGGCAACGCGCTCGGGAAGCCGGTCCGGATCATTCTCGGCAAGAGCTTCCTCGACCGGCGCATCGTCCAGGTCGATTTCCCGGGCCGGGTTCTCCGCTTCCCCGCGAACGCGCCGAATGCTTCGCCGGCGTCGCCGGATCGCGCCGTGCTCCGGTTCCGCTACGACGATGACGTGATGCTCGAAGGGGTCCGTATCGATGGGAAGCCGGTCCGGGCGATCCTCGACACCGGCTCGAACGGCTCGGTCAAGCTCACGCCCGAGGCGGTCCGGGCGCTCGGCCTCCATGCTCAGGCGACCGCCGGGAAGACTTCGGAATCGACGGGCTTCCGCGGAAGCTACGCCATCCGCGAAGGGAAGCTCGAGAGCCTCGATCTCGGGACGATCCACGTCGCTGGTCCCGCGGCGGTCTTCTGGTCTCCGGGAACTGGCCATGACGGCAAACCGTGGGACGCGAACATCGGCAATGCGGTGCTCAAGGATTTCGTCGTCACGCTCGACGCCGTCGACGGAATCCTCGTGCTCGAAAAGCCCAGGTAGATAGCGACCGAACCTCCGGAAACGGCGTCCGGCCGGCGATCAGGGTGGCGGCGGCGCTTCGCGGGCGTTCGGTTCGTCGAGCCCCAGCGCCACGTCCGCGATCCTCTCGCCCCTGGGCCGCGGCGGGCCGCTCGACCATCGCAGGGACATCTTCTCGTTCGGCGCGATCCTCTACGAGATGCTCGCCGGAAAGCGCGCGTTCAAGGGCGACTCCCACGTCGAGACCGCGCCGGGGTCACGACGATCGGGCCCATCGTCTTTTCCGGAGACCAGAAATCGTCCGCCTGTTGCTTCGAGCGCGATGAGGCGGCGAAGCGCGCGCTCGCTCCCGGATCTCGATCGAGCGGACCTCAGTCCTGAGCCGCGACCGCGATTCCTCGATTTCCCGCCGCCGCTCTTCGAGCCAGGGCGCGGCAGGCCGTTCGGAATGACGGTGCATAGGCCGTCCCGGATGACAGCGGCTCGCCGCTTCGCCCTCCCACCGCGCGTTATGATCCGCACCACTCGATGACACTCGCTGCCGGAACCAAGCTCGGGCCCTATCCGCCGTCGCTCGTTCGGAGCTATGGAGGACAAGTTCCATGACGTTGGCGGCCGGAACGCGACTCGGCCCCTACGAAATCCTTGCCCCTCTGGGCGCCGGGGGCATGGGCGAGGTCTACAAGGCGAAGGACGCGCGGCTCGGGCGGGACGTCGCGATCAAGGTCCTTCCCGAGCGATTCGCCGACGACGCGGAAGCCATGGCGCGGTTCGACCGCGAGGCCCGCTCGGTCGCCGGCCTCTCGCATCCGAACATCCTGGCGCTCTTCGACACGGGCCGCGAAGGCGGCGTCGCCTTCGCCGTCACGGAGCTCCTCGAGGGGGAAACGCTCCGCGACGAGATCCAGGAAGGGCGTCTCGCGCCGCGCCGGGCCGCCGACTACGCGCGGCAGATCGCCGACGGACTCGCCGCCGCGCACGACAAGGGCATCGTCCATCGGGACTTGAAGCCCGAGAACCTTTTCGTCACGCGCGACGGCCGCGTGAAGATCCTCGACTTCGGCCTCGCCCGCCTCGTGCCGTTCTCCGACACGAGCGACACGAATTCGCCGACCGCCGCCGTCTCGACCGAGCCGGGCGCCGTCCTCGGCACCGTCGGCTACATGTCGCCGGAACAGGTGCGGGGACACACCGCCGATCCGCGAAGCGACATCTTCTCTCTGGGCGCCGTCCTCTACGAGATGCTGACCGGACGACGCGCGTTCGGGCGCGAGACGGCGGCGGAATCGATGACCGCGATCCTGCGCGAGGAGCCGGAGGAGATCGTCGAATCGGGCGGGCGCATCTCCGCCGCGCTCGATCACATCGTCCGGCGCTGTCTCGAGAAGAAGCCCGAGCAGCGGTTCCAGTCCGCCCGCGATCTCTCGTTTGCGATTTCGGAAGCGAGCGGCCTCTCGTCGAGCTCGGCCTCGGCGAACCGGCCGCCGCAGGCCGCCGCGGCAGCCCCGGCGTGGAAGCGGCTCCTCTGGCCCGCGGCCGTTCTCGTGGTCGCGGCGGCCGCGTTTCTCGGGGGCCGGCGTCTCGCGCCGTCGGCCGGGGCGTCGGACGGATGGCGGTTCCAGCGGCTCACGTTCGGCGCCAACGCGGGCCTTCCCTCGATGTCGCCCGACGGCAGCCAGTTCGTCTTCGTGCGGCGGGAAGGCCGGAATCTCGACGTCTTCCTGCAGCGCGTCGGCGGACAGAACGCGATCGACCTCACGAAGGGCAGCGGCTTCGACAACGACGAACCGGCCTTCTCACCCGACGGCGAGCGCATCGCGTTCCGTTCCGAGCGAAGCGGCGGCGGGATCTTCGTCATGGGAGCGACCGGAGAGTCCGTTCGACCCGTCGCCGACGAGGGCTTCTCGCCGGCCTGGTCGCCGGACGGATCGACGGTCGCCTACACGACGACGGACGGGCAGGATCCCTACCACCTCGGAGGCGCGGCGGACCTGGTCGCCGTCGACGTCCCGTCGGGGAAGAAGCGCATCCTGGTGCACGGAGAGGCATCCGAGGCGGTCTTCCAGCGGCCCGCCTGGTCGCCGCACGGCCGCCGGATCGCCGTCTTCGGGTTGCTCGGCACCGGCTCGCAGCGGGACATCTTCACGATCGACGCCTCCGCCGAAAAGGCCGTCCCCGTGCACCTGACGAGCGACAAGCCGCTCGACTGGGCCCCCGAGTGGGCGCCGGACGGCCGATCGCTGTACTTCGGCAGCGATCGCGGCGGAACGACGGATCTCTATCGGATCGGAATCGACGAAGCGACCGGGCGGGCCACCTCGAAGCCGGAACGCGTCGCCGTTGCGGCGGGCGCCGCCGGACCGTTCTCCCCCTCCCGCGACGGCAGCCGAATCGCTTTCGAGGTCGATTCGTCGAACTACGGAGTGCAGCGGTTCGCATTCGATCCCGCCCGACTCGAGATCACGGGCGCTCCGGCCACGATCCTGTCCGGCCTGCCCGTCACGAGCTATCTCGCCGCCTCGCCGGACGGGAAAAGGCTGATCTTCCAGGCCGGGCTGACGCAGGAGAACCTCTATACCTGCGACACGAGCGGGCACGACGTCTCGCAGGTCACCGACGACGAGTTCAAGAACCGCCAGCCCCGGTGGATCGACGGGAAGCGGATCCTCTTCTATTCGACCCGGGGCGGCCCTTACCAGCTCTGGGAGATCGGCATCGACGGAAGCCGCCCGAAAGTGTTGACGCCGGCATCGGTCGGGCAGCTCCTCGCGTGCGTTCCGACGGCCGATGGGGAACGGGTCGCGACGATGCTCGAGACCTCCGACTCCCTGGGATTCGCGATCCTTCGCCGCAAGGCGGACGGGACGTATTCTCCGGAAGCCCTCCACCGGCCCGTCCCTCCGGCGTCTTCTTACGCATTCCCCGCGAGCTGGTCCCCCAGCGGGCGCTTTCTCCTGACGGCGGGAAGGAAAGGAACCGCCATCTACGACCCCGACACCGGCGCCGTCGAGTCGATCGGCCCGAAGGCATACGGAGCGGCCTGGCTGTCCGACGACCGCCTGATCTACGGCGACCCGGATTCCACGACGCTCGAAGAGCCGGGCTCCTCCGCATCCGGAACCGCCTCCCTCGTCCTCTACGACCGCACGACGAAAAAGCGGAAGCTTCTCTACCGCTTCCCGGCCGAGCTCTCGTTCGGCGCGGAAATCGACATCTCTCCCGACCACCGGTCGCTCTACGTAGGAACGAACCTGTCGCGGTCGGACGTCTGGATGATGGAGAAGGCTTCGCCGCAGAGGTGAGCCGGCGGTGCCGCTTCCTTCCCGCACCGTCAACCCGAGGAAAAAGCGGCTGTCCCGGCTGCGCAACCGGCTCGTCGCCTGCGGAAAGACCGCATCCCCGGCCGCGCTATGATCCTTTCCATCCCATGACGCTCGACCCCGGTAGGAAGCTCGGCCCCTACGAGATCCTCTCGCCCATCGGGGCGGGCGGCATGGGAGAGGTCTACAAGGCAAAGGACGCCCGGCTCGGACGCGATGTCGCGATCAAGGTGCTGCCTTCGCACCTGACCGACGATCCGGATCTGAAGGCCCGGTTCGAGCGCGAGGCGCGGGCGATCTCGCAGCTTACCCACCCGCACATCTGCACGCTCCACGACGTGGGGAACGCCGAAGGCGTCGAGTACCTCGTCATGGAGCTCTTGGACGGCCAGACCCTCGCCGACCGCGTGGAGAAGGGCCCGCTTCCGACGGACCAGGTGGTCCGCTTCGGCATGGAGATCGCCGACGCGCTCGACCGCGCGCACCGCGCCGGCATCATCCACCGGGACTTGAAGCCCGGCAACGTCATGCTGACGAAGTCTGGGGTGAAGCTCCTCGACTTCGGCCTCGCGAAGGTGCTTCTCCCAAACCGCGCCGAAGCCTCGGGCGAAGGCGGGTCTTCCCTTCCCACCGAGATGGGCGCCTCGCGTCCCCTGACCCAGAAGGGCACGGTCATGGGCACCTTCCAGTACATGGCGCCCGAGCAGCTCGAAGGGAAGGAAGCCGATGCCCGCACCGACATCTTCGCGCTCGGATGCGTGCTGTACGAGATGGCCACGGGAAAGAAGGCCTTTACCGGCGCGAGCCAGGCCTCCCTCGTCTCGGCGATCCTTCGCGACGATCCCAAGCCGATATCGGAGCTCGCCCCGATGGCGCCGCCCGCGCTCGACCGGCTGGTCAAGACCTGCCTCGCGAAGGACCCCGAGGAGCGGTGGCAATCCGCGCGCGACGTCATGTCGGAGCTTCGCTGGATCGGCCAGGCGGGATCGCAGGCCGGGGCGCCCGCCGTCGTCGTGTCGCGGAGGAAGAACCGCGAGAAGCTCGCCTGGGGGATTGCCGCCGCGGCGATTGCGGGACTCGCCGTTCTTGCGGCAATGCAGCTTCGCCGGCACGAAGAGCCGGCTCCCACGGTTCGCTTCGAAGTTTCTCCGCCGCCCGACGTTCGATTCGGATACGGCCTCGCGATCTCGCCCGACGGAAGCCAGCTCGTCTTCGAGGGCTCGGCCGTCGGCGGGCAGAAGCTCTACTTGCGCCGCCTCTCTTCCCCCGAGGTCAAGGAGCTCCCGGGAACCGACGGAGCCGCGTTCCCGTTCTGGTCGCCCGACGGGTCTCGCCTCGGTTTCTTCGTCGGCGGGTCGCTCAAGCGATACGACCTGGCGACGGGATCCGTTCAAACGCTCGCCCCCGCGGCCAACGGCCGGGGAGGCACGTGGAACCGGGACGGCGTGATCCTGTTCGCGCCCGACACGGGGACCGGGATCCTGCGCGTTTCCGCCGACGGCGGAGCCGTCGCTCCCGAGACGACCCTCGATCCGCACTCGCAGGAAGGGAGCCACCGCTGGCCGTACTTCCTTCCCGACGGCCGCCATTACCTCTACCTCGTTCGGGGCGCGGCTTCGGGGAAGCCCGGAATCTACGCGGGAGAGCTCGGCTCGAAGAACAGACGGTTCGTCGCCGAGGCGGCGTCGACGGTCGCGTATTCCCCTCCCGGCTTCCTGCTCTACATTCGCCAGAAGGCCCTCGTCGCGGAGCGTTTCGATGCGAAGACGCTCGAGACGCTCGGCGCGCCGTTTCCGGTCGTCGCCGACATGGAAGCCCTCGGCGACACGCAGCCCACGGGATACGCCCGATTCTCCGTTTCCGGCAACGGAGTCCTGGCGGTCCGGAGCGGGGTCTCGAGCGTTTCGCAGTTTTTCTGGCTCGACCGGGAGGGCAAGAAGCTTTCCGTCGCCGGATCGGCGGCGGAGCAGGACGAGCCGGCGCTTTCATCGGACCAGAGATACGTCGTCTTCGAGAGAAACGATCCCGCTTTGGGGACGAACGACCTCTGGCGGCTGGAGCTCGAGCGCGGAATCGAGAGCCGCCTCACCTACGATCCCGGGAGCGAAAGCACCGCCATCTGGCTGCCCGACGGCCGGAGCGTCGTCTATTCGAGCGGCAGCGTCGTGGGCCTGCAGAACGACCTCGTCCAGATCAACTCGGCGGGGACGGGAGACAAGCGCGTTGTGCTCCACTCCGACGGAGGCGCTCTCTACCCCGACGACGTCTCGCCCGACGGCAAGGTCCTGCTCTACGAGCAGCAGACCCAGAAGGGAAGCATCGACATGCTGCTCCTGCCGCTCTCGGGAGGAGGCAAGCCTGCGACCTACCTCGCGACCCCGTTCGACGAGGCGCATGGCCAGTTCTCGCCCGACGGGCGATTCATCAGCTACACGTCGAGCGAGTCGGGTCGCGCAGAGATTTACGTCCGTCCTTTTCCCGCGGGAGACGAGAAATGGCAGGTCTCCACGGCCGGAGGCGATCAGTCGACGTGGAAGGCGGACGGGACCGAGCTCTACTACCTCTCCTCGCAGCAGGAGATCATGGCGGTTCCGGTCGAGCACAAGCCGTCGGGACTTTCCTTCGGCGCGCCGCTGAAGCTCTTCGGCGTGCGCGTTCCGGCCTGGGGCGTGACCCTCTCGCGAACCGGGTTCCAGGTCTCGCGCGACGGGAAGCGCTTCCTCGTCAACCAGGTCACCGGCGGCACCGACCGCTCCCCGATCACCGTCGCGTTGAACTGGACGGCGGATATCAAGAAGTGAGGGCAACGCGGCGTGGCCAGTCGCAAGCCTCTCTCCGTCACGGGTTACGAGTCGAGGAGGATCGAGAGTAGGAAGGTCAAGAGTCGAAAAGTCTGATGACCCTGTCCCCAAAATGCCCCTCGAACG